>QHXL01000312.1:0-2720 GCA_003222935.1 Acidobacteriota bacterium | reverse complement strand
AATGGGGGTTCACGGAGTGGTGCGGGCAACTACGGACCCGAATCATGCCCCCGTTATTCCGACATTGATTTGCTCAAGATGAAGAGTGGTGATGCCATTGGTAGTCCGGAAGACTGGTGGATCAAACGGCGCCCCGAAATCTTCAACCTGGTCCAACAGCAGTTTTACGGAAAGCCTATTCCAGTATTTCCGGTTACCTGGACCGTTAGCGCAATTACCACCGGCACTATAGTCGTGGGGGGCGTAACTTACCCCTGGCGACAAAAGACCTTCACCGGCACAGTTGATAAGTCGAGCTACCCGGCACTGCGAAACACTCCAATCGTTACAGCGCAATGTCGCTTCCCTGCTGCTACCGGTATTAAGCATCCGGTAGTGATCACTTATGGAGAAGGCACCGGCATTTTCCAATTCCTTGCTCAATATGGAATCGGCACTTGTAGCTTCACTCCGACTTCAGTTCAGCCGGATAGTGGAGGCGCCTCCCTCTCTAGTTATTTGATCGGTTTGATGAATCAAGGTGCCTGGAGAGACCCGGACGACGCCGGTTCACTCGTGGCCTGGGGATGGGGCATCAGTCGTTTAGTCGATCGCTTCGCGACAGACGCGGACATTGATGAAGACAAGGTCGCCGTTGAAGGTCATTCGCGATACGGCAAGGCCACACTCGTTACGGCAGCATATGATGATCGAATCGTAGTTGCATGGCCCAGCGATGCCGGCGCGATGGGTACTGCCATGATGCGTCGACACTACGGCGAAACGCTTGAGTTTGTCTCGAGCAGTTCTTCCGAATATCACTGGGTAAACGGCAACATCATGAACTATGGAGGACGGCTTTTCCCGGGTAGTCAGTTCCCACGAAAGCTGGAACTCCTTGACGTAGACGCCCACTCCACGACTGCCTTGATTGCCCCCCGAGCGATCTTTGTAACAAACGGAACCGATACGCCCGCTGGTGTAGGAGATGCATGGGCAGATCCACGAGGCTGTTACCTGTCAGGCAAACTTGCTTCACCCGTTTGGAACCTCCTTGGTTGGAAAGGTCAGATAGTTCCGCCGGGAACTCCGTTCACCTGGCCGGGAACACCCGGCAACGGTGTGTTCGCTGGTCCAGCTGAATCAATTGGCGGGACTCCAGCCTTTGACCTGGCATTGATTGAGGGTACGGTTGGATGGCGCCGACAAAAAGAAGGTCACACTCCGACGCCAAATTGGCCAACTTTCGCGCTGTTTGCTCAGCGATATCTAAAGGACAAACGACCGGCAATCACTGCTGGTCAGTCATTCACGTTGCCTGCCTGGCCCGGCGCCTCATTAGGGATGGCCGCCGGCACAGATGCGGATCCTGCCGATACAATTCAGAGTTGGCAGATAACCGGCGGTACAGGTGCGTACATTTTCAAGATCAATCCAACCACTGGTGAAATCACTATTCCCGATCGATCCGTGTTGGATGGAAATGCACACGCCTACACACTCGCGTTGTTGATGGGTGACGGAAAACTTCCAAGCCATGTTCAAAACGTAACCATCAACGTGCCAGCGGACAACCAGGCTCCCGTGCCTGACGCCGCTTCATTACAAACAATCACAGGTGAATGCTCAGCAGCGATCACTGGACCAGCACCGACTGCGACCGACGCTTATGTCGGCCCGGTTACGGGAACAACCACCGATCCACTTAGCTATACGGATCAAGGTGAACACATCGTCACGTGGCATTTTGACGATGGTCATGGCAACGTCAGCACCCAAACACAGACCGTGATTGTGAAGGACACGATTGCGCCTTCGATTGACAGCTTATCCGCGACGCCAAACGTGATAACGACTCGAAACCATGAAATGGTTCCGGTAGTAATCTCGGTTTCGGTCTCGGATGCCTGCGACTCTTCGCCGACCACGAGTATCGAGTCGGTATCCAGCAATGAACCTGTGAATGGAGTCGGTGACGGCGACACATCACCTGACTGGGAAATCACCGGCACGCATACTCTGAATTTGCGAGGGGAACGCGCCGGCGGCGGAAGTGGACGCATTTACACGATTACGGTCAAAAGCGTCGACGATTCCGGAAACATCAGCCGGCGGACGGTGACGGTCATCGTGCCGCACAACAATTAAGCGGGCGATCTGCCCATACCCACTGCCGATCCGAAGATGGTCAAATTCCGACTACCTTCGCGTGAGGAGAAATGAATGAGCGCTTTAGCAACAAAGGAGACAAAATGAATACCTACGTGGGTACCTTGAATCAAATGATTCACAAGCTCGTCCCGCTTACTTTCGGAGTGATGTTGTTCTTCGTGCCGCTATCCGTTATGGCACAAGAAAACTCTGAGGCGAGCGCGGCAAAGGTAACCGTCATGAGTAAAGACTTACTCGACGGGATTTCGTTAGACGCAGGCACACCAAAACTTCACGTTCAGGGTGGCTTAAGGTCTCTTGAGGGTGAAGGATTGTTTGAAAGTCTGTTTAGGCTAGATGCCAGTTATGCAGATTCGGTCGCACCGGCAAGTGAACTCCAGAAGATCGGAGTTGTTCCAACAGGCACCGCGACATTCACGTTGCCTGACGGAACCGTGGGTGAGTTTGCGTATGGTATCGCGCGAATCGAGGTGCTGGGTGAGATGAAAGAGTCACGAATCATCTTTGGCCCAGAAGACGTCGAAAGTGTGTTAGGAGTAAATGCGTTGCAGGCAATAGGCTTTTCCGTA
>QHXL01000311.1 GCA_003222935.1 Acidobacteriota bacterium | reverse complement strand
CAGAAATTTATACCTTTGCGCCACTCGTAGTTCTGGTCGTAATAGTTGCATCGAGTGTCGAGCAGCAGGTTGCCGCCAATTGTCCCCATGTTGCGGAGAAGTGGGGTTGAGATTGTGTGGGCAGCATGAGCGACTACCGGATAGTCGCGTTTGATTATTTCGTTTTCACAAATGTCAGTGAGTGTTACTGAAGCGCCAATGCGAATCCCGTGACTTCCGTCGCCCGTGATCTGATTCAACTCGGCAAGACGCATCACAGAGATTACGGTCTTGGGCATTTGCTGGCGGCGTTTCATGTTTGGGTACAGATCGGTCCCGCCGGCAACGAACTGAGCTTCTGGGCCAACGTCAGCCATGATCTTCACCGCCTCCGCGATCGATTGCGGAATGCGGTATTCAAATTTAGGAAGTCTCATCATAAAAGGACAATTTTCCGCGGGCTTTTGCCTTCGAGTAACTTCTCACTGGCATCGGTCGATACTCAAACTGGGACCATCCCATCATCGATAATCAACCTTATGGGTCGTCATGACGGTTTGGATTGCGATTCAATTTTTTCCAAGCGACTGTCTACGTATCGCTGATCAGCGCGCAGATCGAGGATATACTGGTTGAGCACATCGATCTTTCGCACCACACCTTGCAAACCGTTATCAGTATCTGTGCTTAATTTCGTGAGTTTTGACTCGACAGAATCAACGTTCTCGGCTAGCCCGCCAATCTGAGTTCTAAATTCGTCAAAGCCGGCCCCCACGAACGCCTTCGTCTCCCCAATTGCGGATAGAGCCTGCTCCCAAATCGGTTTTGTGTCGTATTGCTTCATCTCGAGTTTCCCGATCCGAGTATCCATAGTGTTCAGACGACTGTCGAGAGCATCGAAGCGTGCGAAGACCCTCTCCTCAAATGATCGCGATTCGTCTGTTTCTGCTGTTTGTTCTTCACTCATTTCAGCCTTCCTTTCATTAGGTGAGGTTGTAGAAAGCCAAGTCGCTCGCTTCCAAATACTTATACTGCAACGCGGTTCGAATCGTTCCTTCTTGCGCGACACATAGCCGTTTTCGACAATAAATAGCCATTTTGGACACGTCGCACTATGAGTGAACCGCGACTCGCGGCATCTCTCTTCCGTCGCCACCTTCTGCCGGCGTCATCACTCGCAAAGGTTCTGGCCAATCTGGTTTTGGCACATCACCCGGACCAAAACGTCCATCTCTCCCACGAGACTTTTCACGAAGCGCTTTCAAAACTTTCTCTGGTGTTATCGGAACTTCATCGATCCGCACGCCAACCGCATCGTAAACCGCATTCGCTATCGCCGGCATGATTGGCAACAACGGTCCTTGTCCAACTTCCTTCGCGCCGTACGGTCCATTGGGATCAGGATCCTCAATCAGGTACGTCTTAATGTCGCACATTTCCATCGTGGTCGGGCTCTTGTACTCGAGCAAAGAGGGAAACTTATGAACAACATTCCGATTCGCGCGGTAAGTCATCTCTTCCATCAATGCTTCACCGAGACCCATGTACACGCTGCCTTCAACCTGGCCCATGACCAGCATTGGATTGATCGACTTACCAATATCGTGTGCTATCCACACTCGATCGACCACGACAATTCCTGTATCCGGGTCGACATCAACCTCAACCACGCTCGCCGAGTAACTGTATGCGGGCGATGGCCCAACGCCGGAGCCTTTGAACTTACCAGGCGAAGCTGGAGGTGAATAGGAGCCGACGGTGCCAATCGTGCCAAACTTCGACTCAGCCAGAACTACAGCCTCTGCAAACGAGACTCCTACCTCTGGATTCTCAACATCGAAAACGCGACGCTCGGCCAGCGATAAATTCTCGATGGGCACGCCGAGCTTTTCAGCAACCGCCATCACTAAAAATTCGCGCGCGCGTTCGGCTGCCTGGATTGCCGCGTTGCCGGTCATCAGGGTCACACTTCCTAGATCAACTGGCGTTAGATCTGTATCTGCTGTGACCACTCGAATGTCGAACGGGTCGATACCAAGTATTTCGGCGACGATGTAGGCGAGTATCGAATCAGAACCCTGGCCGATATCAGTTGAGCCACACATCACACAAACGCCACCTTGTCGATCGAGTCGAAGTTGCACACCGGATTGCGGCATGTTGTTCCAGTAAATTGGCAAACCTGCTCCACACAAGTATGAACTGCAAGCGATCCCAATGCCTTTACCGAACGGCTGCTTTCGATTGGTCGAATCCCAACCAGAAAACTTGTTCTTCCAGTCGGAGCCTTTAACGACTTTGTCGATACAGGCGCCCAGGCCCATGCTGCCAATGCGCAGGTAATTTGCGGTTACCGTGTTTGGCGGGACGAGATGATTTCGTCGGATATCAACCGGATCGATCTTCAATTGTTCGGCAATCTTGTCGAGTTGAACTTCTAACCCAAAACGTGGTTGTGGCGTTCCGTGTCCCCGCTTTGGACCACACGGCGGTTTATTGGTGAATGCTCGCAACCCCTGGAACTTGTAACGAGGAACGTTGTACGTGACGGTTTGGAGCGCGCCTGTGTAGAACGTGCTGGCAACGCCGTAGCTTCCGTACGCACCGCCGTCCAGGAACGTTTGGAGATGCATTCCTGTGACTGCGCCGTCTTTTGTCACACCCGTTTTTAGCTTCATGAGGACCGGGTGACGTCCGCGGTGACAGTAGAAAACCTCTTCGCGTGTCAGCGTAACTTTCACCGGACGGCCGGTGATCATAGCCAGCTTGCAAACGATCACCTCATGATTGAACGGATCGCTTTTGCCTCCAAAGCCGCCGCCGTTGGGAGTGGCGATTACGCGAATGTGACTGGCACGCATTTCAAGGACCTTCGCGAGCGCTCGATGAACGTAGTGCGGAGTTTGAGTTGAACTCCAAAGAGTGATCTTCTTATCGGAGTCGAAGTGTGCAACTGCTGCGTGTTGCTCCATCGGCAAATGCGTATTGCCTTCGTAGAAGAAAGTGTCTTCGCGTACCAGGTCGGCCTCGGCAAAGCCCTCCTCAACGTCCCCAAACTCGAGTGAGACTTTCTTATGAACATTGCCGACATCGCCGTACTCGTGAATGCGCGGCTCTTCAATCAACACCGCTTCTTCAATCGAGGAGATGGTGTTCAGGGGTTCGTACTCAACTTCGATCAAGTTCATTGCGTCGAAGGCGACGTCTTCATCAATCGCAGCAACCGCGGCTACCGGATCACCGATGAAGCGAACCTTGTCGATGCAGAGTGCGTGTTCGTCCTGGCTAACAGGAAGGATGCCATAAGAAATCGGCATGTCTTTGCCAGTAACAACGGCGAATACCCCGGGGAGTGCCAGTGCCTTTGAAGCGTCTATGTTTTTAATGATTGCGTGTGGAAGATGACTGCGAAGGATCTTGCAGAAAAGCATACGCGGCAAAACGATGTCATCGGCGAACCTGGTCTGCCCGACACACTTGGCACGAGCGTCGACTTTGCGAAAAGGCTTGCCGACGACGTTGAGATTTTTACTCATCAGATACCAATTCTTCTCTGAGTTTACTCTGCGTCTCTGAGTCTCTGTGGTTAACCTATTCGATCTCCATTATCACCACGGAGACACAGAGAAGAGAATACACAGAGAGATCAAACTCTATTCAAGTCCGTATACACTCTCACGTGGTAGTTCATACTCTTCACCGCGCATCTGTGCAGCAGCCAGCTCCACCGCTTCATAGATCTTTATATACCCGGTGCACCTGCAAAGATTTCCCGACAGAGCTTCCTGAATTTCGGGTCGAGTTGGTTTTGGGTTCTTCGTCAACAACTCTTCGGCTACCAGGAGAAATCCGGGTGAACAATAACCACATTGCGCTGCGCCAGTGTCTGCAAACGTTTGCTGCAACGGATGCAGCTCGGCGCCCACGGCCATTCCTTCGATCGTCTTTATCTCGTGGCCTTCAGCTTCGAGCCCCAGCATCAAACAAGAGAGGATCGACTTTCCGTTAACAAGCACGGCGCACGTTCCACATTCACCGAGTTCGCAACCATGCTTAGTACCCGTCAGGTTCAGATCCTCGCGAAGTACTTCGAGCAACGTCTTATGCGGTGCAAACGCGACTTCAGTTTGTTCGCCATTCAGGGTGAACGTGATGTGAGACTTCTGTTTCATTACTTTAAATAGAGATTATGCCCGCGATCGATTTGTAAACAAAATTCTCTGTGCTATCTCCGCGTCTCTGTGTCTCTGTGGTTCACTTGAACGTACCAAGATCTCACCACAGAGACATAGAGACGCGGAGATAACACAGAGAAGAGTGAAACTTCAGCTACTACTTCTTCTAAACCGACGCGTCTTTCTTCTTCGCCTTATTCAGGATCGTATTGTCGATCAAACGCGTCTTCCCGACATACACCGCAATTGCGATCAAGATTGGTCGATCATCCAGTCGATCCAAATGCTCCAGAGTGTCAGCATCAATAACGTTGACGTAGTCGACACGGGCGCGTGGTTCAAGCTCGATTGTGGAGCGAACAAGAATTTCGAGTCGACCTCCGCTGCGCTCGCCCTCTTTGTACGCGGCCTTGGCACGCTTCAATGCTTCATGAATAACGCCGGCAGCAGTTTGCTCTTCACTTGTCAGATAAAGATTGCGTGATGAGATCGCGAGACCGGAATCTTCACGGACGGTTGGCAAAATAACGATCTCAGTATCGAACGCTAAATCCTTTACAAGTCGTCGGATGATCAGCGCCTGCTGAGCATCCTTCTGTCCGAAGAATGCGAAGTCAGGTCGGATCGTATTCAGCAGGATCGTCACGACTGTTGCGACACCGCGAAAATGACCGGGTCTCGACGCCCCTTCAAGCTGGTCCGAAAGGCCTTCAACCGTCACATAACTTGCGAAACCTTTTGCATAAATCTCCTCGACGGGAGGCGCGAAAATGTAATCGACGTTGTAGTCGGTCAGCAGCGCCGTGTCCTTGGTTAGGTCTCGCGGATATTTGTCGAAGTCTTCACTTGGGCCAAACTGTGCGGGATTTACAAACACAGATACCACGACGATGTCACACATCCGCCGGGCTTCCCGCACAAGACTTAAGTGACCTTCGTGCAGCGCGCCCATAGTTGGTACGAGACCGATGGTTCTGTCCTGCTCGCGGCGAATTTTGCGCGCGACGGAACTCATGCGCTGACGGCGGTTGATGATCTCCATAAATTGGGGTTTGGGGTTAGGACTTCTCGACCTTCGAGTTCTTTGCGGGCGTTTGGATGTTCAACTCTTCCGCAGCCTCCGCCGGTAAGGCGTAAGACTCGTCGTTGGAAGGATACGTTTCATTTCTCACGTCGTCTGCATACCTGGTAATCGCGTCAGTCATGACTTCGCGGAGGTTTGCATAAGGTCTGACAAAGCGCGCTTGTTTTCCGAAGGAAAGACCAAGCATGTCGTGTATCACCAGAACTTGAATGTCGCAATGTACGCCGGCGCCAATACCAATGGTTGGAATACTAACGGTCTCAGTTATCAGTTGCGCGATTTCGCGTGGCACGACTTCAAGCACGATGGCGAACGCGCCCGCATCTTCCAGGGCTTTCGCGTCGTCAAGGAGTTGCCGGGCAGCAGAAGCAGTCTTACCTTGCACCCGATAGGCGCCAAGTTGATTGATAGATTGCGGGGTCAGGCCGATATGGCCCATCACGCTAATTTCTTCGTCGACGAGACGCTTCACTAACTGGACACGTTTGTGTCCACCTTCAAGCTTAATCGCTTCCGCGCCTCCTTCTTTCACAAGACGTAGAGCGTTACGTACGGCGTCGTCGTCGCCTGTGTGAAATGTTCCGTAGGGCATGTCAGCCACGAGCAGGGCTCGCTGGACCGCTCTTCGTACGGCTTTCAGGTGAATCAGAATCTCATCCAGGGTTACCGGGACTGTGTTGCCGTAGCCCAATACGACGTTCCCCAAACTGTCGCCAACAAGAATGATATCTATTCCGGCTTCATCGACAATTCGAGCGGTTGGATAGTCGTAGGCAGTCAAACACACGAGGCGTTCGCCTCTCTGTTTGCTGGAACGTAATGACGGCGCACTGACCTTTTCCGGTCGTTCAGGCTTCAGATACGGCATATCTCAGCTCTCTTTTTACACTTTGATCGAAGGACAATTGGATTGTCGGGGAAACGGATCGGCTGGCGATGTCGAAGGCTTAGTAACAAGTGTGGTGGCATTATAGCGGCAAAGTCCGAAACGGGAAAAGCCGACCTTTGGCGCCTCCGTTACGATTCTCTGAATACAACCGGCGCTACGCCGGTGAAGTTTCAGCTTCACCTACGTCATCCTCAATCCCGACGCGCGAAAAATGATAGCGGGCTGGTAGGAGAAATTGAAGTATCACCGGCATGAACTGGTGATTCTTAATGGTTTGGTTTCCAGACTTGCACGAGCGATGTGTCGTCTGTGGACTCCAGCAGATCGCTTACACTGCGGTGGAGCGTTGGATGTATCAGGGTGGGAACCAATTCGTTCAAAGGTACGAGAACGAAGCGGCGCAGCTGAAGACGCGGATGTGGCAGCCGGAGATAGTCTGAGTCTCGTTGCTCATCCTTGTAGATGAGTAAGTCGAGGTCAATTGTCCGGGGTCCCATGTCGACATCTCGGATTCTTCCCAGTGCAAACTCAAGGCGTAACATCCGGGCCAGGAGTTGTTCTGGGGGAGGAAGTGTGGTGGCCCTGAGTTCAGCGACCATGTTCAGGAATGTTGGCTGATTGGTATATTCAACGGGCTCGGTTTCGTAAACGCTCGAAAGCCGAATGACGTCTAACCCCGCCGCCAGCAGGCCGCGCACTGCGAGCAAAAGATACCCGGCCCGATCACCAAGATTCGAACCAAGGGAGACGTAGGCGTTTTGAATTGAGTTCAAAAATTTAAGATTTAAGATTGAAGATTTCAGATTTCAAGTCGGACGATTATAGTTCTAAATCGTCATTCTGAAATCTGCAATCTTCAATAGGAAAAAATGTCCCAACTCCTAACTTTACTTTGGCTCAAACGGCAGTTACTCCGAAACTCCCTTCGCTCGTCTAAAGCTGTCGCCAACCAGATTGCCTCAGTACTCGGAATGATCGTGGCCCTTATTTTTGCCGTGGTTGTCGCGCTGGGTCTAGGCCTCGGCGCTTACGGGCTAAGTCTGCCTGGAGGTTTGTCCGCGACATTTCAACGAGGAGCTGCTCGTGAAGGTATGGGGGCCGAACCGCTCGAGTACATGTTCATTATTTTCGCGTTCATTTACTTGATGTGGGCCACGGTGCCTTTGAGTATAGGCAACAGCAAGCAGTTTGATGCAGGCCGGATGCTCATCTACCCAATCAGTTTGCGCAAGTTATTTGCGGTCGACTTTATAAGCGAAGTCACAACGCTACAGTCTGTGTTTGCGATTCCCGCACTGCTTGCAATGAGCATTGGTGCTGGATTGGGTTCAGGAAACCTGGCGCTTGGACTAATTGCGGCGGTGCCGACGATCCTCTTTGGAATGTCTTTGTCAAAATGGCTTTCTACTACAGTCGGATCCCTGGTTCGTCGAAAACGTGCTCGCGGTGAAACGATCGTAGCGCTGGTAGGAGCAACTGCGGGCCTGGCCGGTGCGCTTGCGGGCCAACTTGGTCCACTGCTGCTGCGTCATGCCGAGTCGTTCAGATCTCTCCGG
>QHXL01000666.1 GCA_003222935.1 Acidobacteriota bacterium | reverse complement strand
GATCGCGGCGGCGATTTCGAAAGAGCCGGTTACCACTGCCCATGCCGCGATCAAGATCAGTAGGACGAGTGCCGTGATTCCGGGCATCAGAAAAGCCACTAGTCCTGCTGCAACGCCGAGGATTCCTTCAAGTATGAGAACCCACCAACGTTTGCTCTCTCCGTAAGATTTCACGCCGGCAGCAATTGCGAATGCGCCGTCTACCAGTGCATATGCTCCCCAAAGGAACACCAGGGCTGTTAAAGTGATCGCGGGCCAAACAAATGCCAGAACTCCAAATGCGATCGCCGCGATCCCACGGAGCACCAACGCCCACCAACTGCTCGTAAATACTGTAATCATCATTTCCTCCCTCGCCTCGGTTCGTTGTTCAGTTCACTGCGCTAGCGACTTGCGCCCGCCGCTTGTGCCTTTTGTTTACCTGTTCTAAGCCCTCGCCAACTGCCCTCCAACCTCCCAATTCAGTGATGGACCAGCACCGGAACTGGACTGTTGCGGATTAGATAATCTGTCGTTGTTCCAAGCGCCAAACTGTCGGCCATCGAATTGTCATAGGCACCCATCACCATCAGATCGCAGCGTGACTCTTTCGCATGATCGATGATCAAAGAGTGGCTGTCGCCGACGAGGTAATGAGTGCTCAGGTGAACCGGGTACTCCTTAAAATAAGAAATGACTTCTCGTAGCGCGGTAGTTGGCTCGCCTTCTTCGACCATCTGCACCGCATCTACTTCCAGTCCCAGCCGTGTCGCCAGGGGTGCGAACATTTTCATTGCCTCGCGCGCGCCTTCGCTGCCATCGTAGGCCAGCAAAGCTCGACGAAATTCTCGAACCTCCAATCCCGTCAAAAGCACTAGACGATTGATCTTACGCACTAGTTTCTCGCTGACTGATCCGATGAAGCCGGTTTCAAACTCTTCATCTTCGCCTCGTTCACCAATCACAAGAATGTCTGCCTTGGTTGACTCGTCGGCGATAGCCTTCACAACATTGCCGGATTGTAATTTCGTCTCGCATTCAACGCCGTGGCGTTCGCAGATGCCTGCGGCACGTGTGAGGGCTTCCTCTCCCTGACGTCGGTAATAGTCGCGGACTGTTTCAACGATTCCCTCAGAGGGAAAACTTTCGAGAACCTCCGCAATGTGTTTAATGAAATGGCCGGCCAGACGTCGCGCATCGAGCGCATCGATGACATAAAGCGCAGTGATTTGGGCGCCCAACCGTGATGCGAGCCAGGCGCTGCACTCAGTTGCGACGTCCGCATAGACAGAACCATCAGTAGCTATCAGCATCGAAGAAATGCCGGAATTACCATTAGCAACCATCGTTTACCTCTCGGTCGATGCAAGATATTGATGAATGTTTTGCACCGCTGTAGCGCCTTCGCCGACCGCTGCCGCTACTCGTTTCACTGAACCGTGGCGCACATCTCCGGCGGCAAAGATTCCCGGCTGGCTCGATTCCAGCACGAACGTGTTCCGATCAAGCTTCCATTTCCGCGGTCCACTCCCATTACCTTCGGCCTGCGGAAGGTTAGGACCTGTGAGAATGAAACCGTGATCATCTCGCTCGACTAGATCACCGAGCCAGTCGGTGTGCGGCAAGGCACCAATAAAAATAAACAGGGCAGTAGTCGGAAGAGTCTCGTCGTTGCCTTTCAGCGCATCGAGAATGGTTATGGCTTCGAGTCGGTCTTCACCATGTACTTTGACCACCGTCGTGCGTAGACGTACCCTGATGTTTTTAGTGTTGTAGATTTGATCGATCAGATAACGCGACATCTCTTTGTCGAGCGACTCACCGCGTACCAGCATGGTCACAGTGCTCGCATATCGCGAAAAGTAGACTGCCGCCTGTCCGGCAGAGTTCGCACCGCCGACGATGTAAATATCTTCACTGCGACAAAAAAACGCTTCCGCCAACGTCCCACCGTAATAGATGCCGGCCCCTACCAACCTGTCGATTCCGGGGACATCAAGTCGTCGCCATTCCACTCCAGTGGCGAGCAAGACGACGTGACTTCTCAACTGCATTCCATCACTTAATGTGACGACGGGACTCGATCCTTCAACTGTCACTTCGGAAACCACTAACGGAGTGACGATCTCCACTTCAAACTTCTGCGCCTGTGCTACCGCGCGTCGGGCGAGATCTGCGCCGCTCAAACCTGCCGGAAAACCCAGATAGTTTTCTATCATCGTACTCAGTCCGGCCTGACCTCCCGGCGCATGACGTTCAACCACAATTGTGCGGAGGCCTTCACTCGCTCCATAAACTGCCGCCGCCAGTCCGGATGGGCCACCACCCACAATAATGAGATCGTAGAACTGACCTTCAGGACGAACCTTCAACCCTATCTTCTCCGCAAGCTGAGCGTTTGTCGGTCGGCTGAGCGTTTGTCGGTCGCGTTTGCTTAGTGCCATCGGGAAACACCACTACCGGAAGACGTGAACTTTGTACTTCGGAGACATTCAGAATCCGTCGCACTTCCTCTTCATCCTGATCGACTTCAAGCCAATCAAATGGAATACAATTGCGAACCAGAAAATCGCGTATCTGGTGTGCTTCTGATGAGAATCGAGATCCTATGACGCGCAGTCCCTCGACCGACACGCGCGCTTCCCAGTCCGCCAAAAGATCGTTAACAACAGGGTATAGATTCTGTTCGGGGGGTTGACAGGGCTTGGTCAAGAAATCGTCAATATGAAATTTCTTTATGGCGTCGACAGTCGCTTCACCTTCGCCGATGGTTGTGAGGAACGCGACCTTAGCGTCATTGAACATCGCCCGAGCTTTTTTTAGAAATTCGCCGACTGGCATGTCGGACAACTGTTGGTCCACGAAGATGATCGCCACGAGCGCATCTTCATTTCTCAATTGCTGGAGATTGGTCAACGCATCGCGACCTGAAGAAGTAGTGATAACGCGATACTCTTCCCCGTACTTTCTTTCGAGATCTCGCTGAATCTGTTTCAGGAGATCCTGGTTATCTTCGACGATGAACAAAACGGGTTTTCTCATGAGTTACGCGTTAGCGCCCACAGCTTCCGGTCGCTCGGCTCCTTTCGTCTTAAACGTGAACTGATTGTCATTCCAGTCAATAACCACTCGGTCTCCGTCCTTTATCTCGCCCGCCAGCAGTCGCCGCCCAATCGGTGTCTCCAGTTCTTTCTGAATCGCTCGTTTTAATGGGCGCGCTCCATAGACCGGGTCGTATCCTTCACGCGCCAGGTGGGTTTCCGCTCCGGGTGTCAGTTCGATACTGATGTGCCTTTCAGCCAGACGCGAGCGGAGACGTTCGAGCTGGATCTGCAGAATCTTCTTGAGATCTTCCTCGGTAAGTGAATGGAAGACCACAATCTCATCAACACGATTCAGAAACTCGGGACGGAAGTGATGGCGCATTTCCGTCAGCACTGCTTCCTTCATGCGATCGTAAGCGACTAAATCGGTCTTACCGCTAAACTCCAGAATTCGTTCCGACCCGATGTTGGAAGTCATGATGATGACGGTGTTCTTAAAGTCGACGATGCGACCCTGGCCATCCGTCAACCGCCCGTCATCAAGAATCTGAAGCAGCACGTTGAAAGCGTCATGGTGCGCTTTTTCGATCTCGTCAAACAGAATCACCGCGTACGGTCGGCGTCGCACTGCTTCGGTTAGCTGGCCGCCTTCTTCGTAGCCGACATATCCAGGCGGGGCGCCGATGAGCCGCGAGACCGCATGCTTTTCCATGTACTCGGACATATCAATGCGAATCATCGCCCGCTCATCGTCAAACATGAATTCAGCAAGCGCTCGCGCAAGTTCGGTTTTGCCCACCCCCGTCGGACCCAGAAATATAAAGGACCCGATTGGACGGATCGGATCTTTCAAACCTGATCGAGCACGTATAACTGCATCGGCGACTGCCTCCACTGCCTCGTTTTGTCCGATCACGCGCTTGTGCAAATGATCCCCGAGTTGCAACAGCTTTTCGATCTCGCCCTGCATAAGCCTGGAAACAGGTATGCCAGT
>QHXL01000665.1:992-3182 GCA_003222935.1 Acidobacteriota bacterium | reverse complement strand
TCGATTGCTTCTCGTAGAATCACGATATGTCTATGGCTAAAGACTCCAGAAATTTCGCCCAAGAACTTAATCCTGTAGAAAACGAGCTGTTTGAAATTATCAGCGTTGAAAAGGCCAACGGTGAGTTGAAGATTGTTCTCGGAACGAGCGAGCGTGCGCTTGCCGATACGTGCGTTCATTTTCGAAATGTCACCGATTTCGCTGTTCATCTTTTTGAAGATGAAGACACAGGTGATCTGCCTCAGACCTTTAATTCATTCGACTATGTGGTCCGTGACAATAGTGTTTTTGAATGGATTTTGTTAGGCGATGAATCTGAGTGGTCGTTTATCGCTCCATATCCTGTAGTAGGAAAGTGTGACTCGTAGCGCGCAATCGAACAAACGCTTGGAGCGGACTCGCCGGTTAGCGACCTCTATTCGTAGTTGCGTGGGCGAGCCGCTCAAGCGTAACGTTCGGCGCTTCCGAATTCTAGCTCGCGAATTGTTCAAATGGCTGGTTTAATCCACAACCGCTGAGAATTTATGGCGATCACCTCAAGCCAGGTGAAATCACTCTGCGGTTAGGGCTTGTGCCATCAGAGAGCCAACAGAACGGCGACCTTACTCGGTTGAAGAAGTCCGCTTCTGTAGGTGGGTGGTTCATGAGTTCGCAAGGGAATGTTGAATCGCGCGATGTACAACGTCACATCCTCTGGATCCTTGATCAGCTCATCGATCGAGAAGCGTTGTTGAAAGCACTGCAAGATGAGGGTCATGAGATCGATGTGTTTTGTTTTTGGGTTTCAGCTCATGGCCACGGTGGTCCTGAGTTGAGCCCAGAGATTATGCAGCGCCTAAGTTCAATGAGTTTGAAGATCGGCTTTGATGTTTATTGTTAGTCCACGGCGCCATCGAACAAACGCTTGGAGCGGACTCGCCGGTTAGCGACCTCTATTCGAAGTTGCGTGGGCGAGCCGCTCAAGCGTAACGTTGGATGGCTCTCAAGTTAATGCAACGTTTTCTGTTACCAAACGTTAACACTCACCATGAAACGACAATCAGTGAACTCGATCGCTATTAGGCTCGCTTCCTTAACGATCGCTTGCCTCATCGGTTTCGTGACAACTTATGTTTTCAATCGAGTGTATGTTCGCTTCGAAAAAGTAGGAATGGGTTCGATTGCGATGGGCAATAATGGTCGGGGTGGGTTTAGTTCATATCGGGCGTCTGATGGCGTTAAGGTTAATTTTGACCGCTTGGATTTTCCATCGGCTGACGAAGCAACGAAGGCGTTCGAGAATGTACTGGGTGGCTCAAATAGAACAATCTTAAGAGAATTGCTCAGTGACCGAGAAGCCAAGGTTGTAGTTGGCGAAAGAGTAGTAGCGGTGTTTCCCGCTGACGATGGAGGAGAGTGGCCCATGATGGTGTGCCATGAAGGAACTAAGTTGTACGAAATATCCTCTACATCGCTGCGACACATCTTGATTTTCGAAAAGCGGCACCGTCGTTATTAAGCACCGCCATCCAACAAACGCTTGGAGCGGACTCGCCAGTTAGGACCTCTATTCGTAGTTTCGTGGGCGAGCCGCTCAAGCGTAACGTTCGATTGCTTCGCATGAAGCCCAGAGAAAATTGAATCCCAGACTGCTAAAATCGAATGTGGTACTTCGTCATTAAAGTTTCCCCTAAACCAAACACTGAGATTTCGAAGGAAGCTGGCGGAGCTTACGTAAATTCCTGGATCAATTTCAGAGAAAAGGAAGGAGCCGAGCATCTAGCGAAGTTCTATCTTGAGCAAGCTGGCTGGATTCATGAAGAAACGCAAGAGGCTCGTTGGGTTGAAAAAGAAGACTACGAGGGTCATCCGAAAGGTTTGCAAAACTTTTTGGAGGCGGAAGCTGACAGTGGAAGCTTCGTCGTTCAACAATGGGGCCTAAATGGTGAGGAAGAAGAATGAGTTCCGATCGCGCAATCGAACAAACGCTTGGAGCGGACTCGCCGGTTAGCGACCTCTATTCGAAGTTGCGTGGGCGAGCCGCTCAAGCGTAACGTTCTGCGTTACCGATGAATTCTCTCGTACATAATCTAGAGGAACTCTTGCTGCCTCAGTTTGATGATTTCTCAAAACGTATTGTTGCTAACTCTCCAAGAGTCAATGTGCGTGTTCATTCACACGCTTTCGAGTCACGCGGAGGAAGCCATCTGA
>QHXL01000665.1:522-964 GCA_003222935.1 Acidobacteriota bacterium | reverse complement strand
CGAAGTCGCCGCATATCAGTCGGACAATGTCGGTTTGAGTGTAGAGATTTATGATCTCCGATCATCCCCGAAGCTAAATGCGGACGTATGTTGGGGGCATCCTTCCGGCTATATTGAGGATTCGTTTGGCTCAGAAGAGGGTCTAATCACCGAGACCACCCTCGTCTCATTGAAGAGCGCTCTGCCTCGTCTCCTTGATAGTTTGCAACACGCAATTAACAGAAGTAAGCCAAACACCTGAGCCACGCCACGCAGAACAAACGCTTGGAGCGGACTCGCCATTTAGCGACCTCTATTCGTAGTTGCGTGGGCGAGCCGCTCAAGCGTCACGTTCGATGCTTGTAAGTGAACCTTGATGCCCAGTACGGCGGAGATTATTTATCGAGAGTTCTACGATGTGCCCAGAATGTTTGTCGTCACGTATCGTGGCAAGCAATATCTA
>QHXL01000665.1:0-429 GCA_003222935.1 Acidobacteriota bacterium | reverse complement strand
CAGGTGATCTGCCTCAGACCTTTAATTCATTCGACTATGTGGTCCGTGACAATAGTGTTTTTGAATGGATTTTGTTAGGGGATGAAACCGAGTGGTCGTTTATCGCTCCATATCCTGTAATCGGAAAGTGTGACTCGTAGCGCGCAATCGAACAAACGCTTGGAGCGGACTCGCCGGTTAGCGACCTCTATTCGTAGTAGCGTGGGCGAGCCGCTCAAGCGTAACGTTGTGCGCTTACATATGTTGAAGGCAACTCTTAGCCTTGGAATCTTGTTCGCCGTGTCTACCGCCGCTGGGGGACGCGGTGCGAAGTCGCCAACAAAATTCGGAATTGATCAGTGTCCAGCCATCGCCGTTAGTTGTCCCGACAGGGTCGAGGGAAACTCTGACTTGCACGCCTATGCCGGTGTCGCCGGTTCCACTGGCAAC
>QHXL01000664.1:1659-2682 GCA_003222935.1 Acidobacteriota bacterium | reverse complement strand
CAATTCCTTCGCCCTGCTGTTGCGTCAGGGCGTTTGCGCCAAGCGAGATTCCCGACTGCTTGGCCAGGAGTGAATCGTAATCAGCTTTCTTCGTTTGGTATTCTCGATCGAGCGCAGCCAGCTGAACCTCAGCGCCAGGCACCAGGTTTAGCCGCTGGAGAATGAGTCCAATTTGCTTTTCATTATCGGCAAGCGACGCTTGTTGACGTTTGATTTCGTTTTCAGCGATCTTGATTTCCTGCTCAACACTATTCGCGGTCAGGTCAGGACGCTTATCCAGCTTTTCCTGTTTCTCTTTGATCTTGATTTTCCAGTCGGCGACCATTTCCGCCATGTCACCTTTTACCTGGTCGATCTCTTTTTGCTTGGCTATTACATCGGGATGCTTGTCTTTCAACTCCTGCCGCAGACGAGTTAATTCTCCCTCCAATGCAGCCTTGCGTGAAGCTAACTGAGCCCAGGCCTGCGTAGTCTTTGGATCGGTAAGACTTTCGGCAGCATCAACACCACCGTGTTTTGCTTCATTAGCGCTAACTGATTGGCCGCAGCGGCGCGTCGATCCTGTAAACGACCAATTTCGGACATTAGTGTCTTCTGCTGGTCGCGGAGGCCACTCAACTGGCTCAAGAGCGTGGAGCCCTCGGACGGCAAGTTACCCAAATTACTTTGAAGGAATTCCAGACGATCGTTTTCGACTTCATCCAGCGCGGCTTTTTTCTGCGCCACCTGGCTATCGATGAAATTTACTGCGGAGGTCGTGGAGGTGACGGTATTTCTCGTAGTTTCGCTGATGTACTTACTGGCAAGTTCTGAAGTTACTGCCTGGGTGGTTCTTGGATCGCGACCGCGGTAGGTGATGTTGAATCCGTTGGTGATGTCGTTACGACTGCGATTTACATCAACGTTAATATCCTTGCGCATCATCGATATCACCGACTCCATGGCTTCGCCACGTGCGCGTTCAACAGCATAGAGCTCATACTTTGTAACTAATGGCTCGAGCGAGCTTCTACTGGTTACAAC
>QHXL01000664.1:0-1643 GCA_003222935.1 Acidobacteriota bacterium | reverse complement strand
GGTTACAACTTGAGCAATACTCGTTAGCTGCCGGGTTAAACTATCTTCATTGACGGTAGGAACAACGGAGTTGGGGAGCGTTGACGCCTTTACGACGATTAGCGTACTCGACTCATATAGATCGGGCAGCCGATAAACCACCCAACCGACGGCAGACGTGATGGCGATGACAGGAAGAATGATCAGCCATATGCGCCTCCGGAGAATCTTAAGATATTCACTGGGGGTTCGCTGGCGAAATTCAACGCTCATACAGCACTCCTTTTTTGTCCTTCAAGCTCTTCAGAATGTACGGGGCACCGAGCATCCTTTGCTTACTTACAATTGTTTCTTTCTACAAACCGGATAAGGCTTTCTTGGCTTCTTCAAGGTCATTGAATGGTGCTTTCTCAGCCAATCGCAAACAGGTTTCTAATTCACGTTTTGCCCCTATGTAATCGCCTTTTCCTTTGAGAGCCATTCCGAGGTGGTAACGGTAAGCTGCGCTCGGATTTGAATTGACCGCTTTGGCCGACTGCTCGTCCAATGAAACCGCCTTCTGCAACTGCTCGACAGCCGCCGCATGGAGGTTCTTCTTGTAGTAAACCCATCCGAGGGTATCGACAAAACCCGCCACGTTAGGATTCTTTTGGACCACCCCTTGGGCCAACCTCACCGCCTCATCGAGATTGCCTTTTCCTGTGACGGCATAGAGCCAGGCAAGGTTGTTGGCCGCTATCACAGCATTTGGATCTTGCTGCAGGGCTTTTCGATAGCTTTCGGCAGCCATGTCGTAATTTTTACGGGCGTCTTCCAGCATTCCGATCATCGTGTAGCCAGCAGGATTTTCTGGTCGCAGAGCGATTACCTTTTGAAACTCAGCAATGGCCCGATCTTGTTGATTGTTGTTGATATAAAGGGCAGCTAGCGAGTTGTAGGCCGCAATGTAATTTGGATCTAATTCCAGACTCTTGCGCAGTTCGGCTTCGGCGCCCTGACTATTACGCTGAAATGCATAGATGTTCGCCTTGATAAAGTGAAGCGAAGCATTTTTAGGATTAGCATTGATGACCTGGTCAATTCGTCCGTGCGCCTGGTCAAACTCCTGCTTTCTCGAGTGGTAATCCACAATGGAACTAAGCGCCGTAAAGTTTGCCCCATCGATCTTGAGCGCATTTTCCCAAAATGCGACCGCCTCCTCTGGCTTTTTTTGGGCCCATGCCGCGTAGGCCAAACTGTTGTAAGGAGTCGGGTCGTTGGGAGCGGTGTCGCGCGCTGATTCAAAATCCTGGCGAGCTGCGGGAAAATTTTCCAATTGCATTTGAGCGGCGCCCCGGGCCTGGAGAGTTCGCAGCCGAAGCTCCCCCAGAAGCTGCGGCGAATTGTCTGGATCGGGTGCAGTCTTATCCAAACGACCAAGCAGGTCAGTTGCCATTGTTACCGCCGATTTCGCATCCCCGGTACCAAGCGTGATCTGCAGTTTCATTAACTTCGCCGGGAGGTACTCCGGATAGTTCTTCTCGAGATCCCCAGCGAAAGCGCGGGCTTGATCAAGTAATCCTAAAGAGAAGGTGGCCTGCGCCATGAAGTAAAGTCCGACACGGGAGTTAGGTTCCTGCTTCAACACTTCCTTGAGGTCTTCGACCGCAGCCTTCAAACCTTCG
>QHXL01000663.1:1562-3266 GCA_003222935.1 Acidobacteriota bacterium | reverse complement strand
AATTCCATCAAATAGGATCTGTCGACTGTAACGTTCACTCACTTCAGTTCAAATGTCCGATATGCTTTAGCTTGTCGTTAGTTTCACTAAGAGATCTGCAGTATAGCAGTCTGGTAGTTCAGCTGAGAGTCAGGCCTGGCAACAGACGGTTCGGAGAATAGATCAAAACAAGTACTGAGACCTTTGCCCGAGAATCAGATCCTTTCTACACAACCGATACAGCTCCGAGGGTAAATCCCACCAACGGCAGTTGGTGGATACGTTCAGATCCTCTCTACAGAACTCGACACTTGCCCGAAAATCGTTTTATTCTCCCTTCATGAACCTCACATTCTTCACTAGCCTCAAGTGGGCTTTTCAACTCCATTACTATCTTTGTTTTCGAACCCATCGCCGACGCGAATCTTTTCTTGCAAAGGAGTCCGTGTTACAAGAATTGATCGCTGAGATATGCGAGCAACATGATTATCACCTCCTGGAGTGCCAGCCACACCCGGGTAACCTTCGCAGTCTGGTAAGCCTCCGTCCCGATCAAAGTGTCGCGAAGACAGTCCAGACAATAAAGACCAACCTATCAACCTGAGATTTGCTGCGAAGCCGCCACTCTGGTCGCGCGGATATCTCGCACGAAGTGTGGGCCAGGTACGGATTGATGCGGTTCGCCAATATCTCGAGCAACAAGCTACACATCATGGCTATGACTCCCGGTTGTTGCCACCAGTCTCTGGATATCGCAGCCAAGAACCGACTCAGTTAACAGCAAGTCATGCCGCTTTCGATTTGAATCATCACCTGGTGTTTTCGACTTGTCAGCGGAAAGGCATCTTTAATTCAGAAATTGGTGAAGCACTAACTGAGTATTGGTTGCGAGTAGCGACGAAGTACAACTTCGCGATTGACCAGGTAAGTGTAGTTCCCGATCACATTCATCTGCTGGTGAGAATTGTGCCGAGTATGAGTATTGAAGAGTGTGCGTTGTTGCTGATGAACAACGGGCAACACTTTGTAGGCAAGTACTATCCGCAGTTCTTGGTTGAAGCTGGAATTGATCAGCTGTGGCAGGCAAGTGCTTATGCGGGAACGTGCGGCGAGTACTCGACGGGGTTGATTCAGAAATGGTTGAGCTCGCCTGAATAGTGCGGTGGGATTTCGAGGTCGGAGTCGCCCGTTTGGGTTTTGTAGAAAGGATCTGAACGAACCACCAACTGCCGTTGGTGGGATTACCCAAGTCGTGCGAGGCCGGGTTTTGTAGAAAGGATCTGAACGTATCCACCAACTGCCGTTGGTGGGATTCGAGGATTCAGATAGATAAGAGTCTTGCAGTAGAGAGGATCTGAACAATCCACCGACTGCCGTCGGTGGGATTCAAGGACTCAGGTAGATGAGAGTCTTGCAGTAGAAAGGATCTGAACAATCCACCAACTGCCGTTGGTGGGATTCAAGGATTCAGATAGATAAGAGTCTTGGAGTAGATATAGATAAGATTCTTGCAGTAGAGAGGATCTGAGCGTATCCCCCGACTGCCGTTAGTGGTATTTCGACTTTTTGTGCAATGCCGGAGTGAAATACATCTATTCTGCTATAACCCTCATCAATGCTATCTTTATCGAGCCTGAAAAAACTACGCTGACTGTGAAACCCAATTCCCGTGGTTCCAGGGGAAAAATGGCTAACAACTTCATTGTGAGAGAGAACAAAATGTTT
>QHXL01000663.1:0-1532 GCA_003222935.1 Acidobacteriota bacterium | reverse complement strand
GATTATCGTATTTGGACTGCTGCTCCAGGCCCCGACGCTAACCGCGCAACAGATTTGCTTCTCAGCTGAAGAACGGGCCAAGGCCGAAAAGACGGCGCGTGTCTATCGTGAGCCGGATCCTGATTATGATCCGGTCCTTGGTTACAAGACCAATAAGGGGCCGCGCAAAGGGACGCCGCCAGTTGGGCCAGACGGAATCGCTCTGCCAATCAAATGTGTCGCGTCGAAAGACGAAAACCCAGGCGCCGGCACCACGCCAAAGTTTCATTGCGTCGTTCCCGGCAATGTCGATGGAGATGGTGAACAGGTTCGCTACAAAATTAAGCCTCACTTCAAAGGTCAATCGCCAGATAAACGCAACGGCGAGATCTACGGTGAATTCCTATCGTCGCGTTTCTCAAAAGCACTCGGCTTCTTCGCTGACGACGAATGGGTTGCCGACGTCAGCTGTCCTGACTGTCAGAAGAGTTTGAATAAAAGTTACCAGGGCGCAAGCTTCACAGGGTTTGAGCCTGCCGCAGGAATAGAACTTCCATTAGGTCGAGGCATCGATACAAACTGCGACAACAAAGATGCTGGCGCGCTTGCCGGGTCGTTGGACAAGTTAAGTCAGAACGGAGCACCTCGAGCCGAGATCGACGCTTTCAAACTGTGGCTGGCTTTTATCGATCACGGCGACACGAAAACAGATAACCATAAGTTTGCCTGTCTGAAATCCGACAAGAACGGTAATGCGCGGATCTGTGAGCCAGGTGAAGCGGTTTTCTATGTTAGCGATATGGGATCGACCTGGGGTTTTTCAAGTTCCAGTGAGAAGAAAGCAAGACTCTCCGCGTGGAAAGAAAAGGAACCGATCAAAGTGAGTGGCGGGAGTTGCACGGCGAATGCCAAGAGTGTCGGCGACACCAAAGTCAGCGAAGGCGGAAGGCAGTTGCTCGCGACTAACCTGCAGAGACTGCTTGCTGCTGAACAGCGAAACGGAACCATCACCAAAGTCTTCGCGGCTTCACGTAATGCTGAACGCGATAGGCCGCCATCAGAATGGGCTGCTGAGTTTATTCGGAAGGCAAACATGATCATCAACGCACGTTGCTCAAACTAAAACCTCAATGAGTTCTAAAGACGAGAACCCGGTGGACCTTGAAAATAGCAAGTCCATTAAGTCCAAGCCAAAACGCTTTCTGTCGTGGTCTGTTCTAAACCAGGATCTCGCGCAGTTGGAGTTTTTCCGGCGAGTACTCGAAGAAGCAACGGACAAGTCGACCCCACTGCTCGAGCGACTCAAATTCCTTTCGGTCTTCTCATCCAACCTTGATGAGTTTTTCATGGTCCGGGTTTCCGGGATCAAAGAAATGCTCGACATCGAGGATATCCGACCGATGCCCGGAGAATTGACGCCTCGCGAACAACTCGCAGCCATTCGGAAGCGTGTCCTTCCGCTTATCGAAGAACACTCAACTTGTTTGCGTGAAGAAGTGATACCTCAACTCCAGTCGCGAGGAGTGGTAATCGCGCCCTACAAGTGGCTGTCG
>QHXL01000661.1 GCA_003222935.1 Acidobacteriota bacterium | reverse complement strand
ACAAAGCCATCATTGTTCGTGAACGTTCCGTCGATCTCCGCATACGAAGCGGCCGGAAGGACAACGTCGGCGTGCGCGGTTGTCTCGTTCTGGAAAAGTTCCTGCACAACCAGAAAATCAAGTTTGCCAAGATCGTCTTCACGACCTTCGAGATGTCGAGGAAGAAAGTCGCCGGCCAGGTAAAGTGCTCGTATCTGACTTCCGGCGGCATCGAGAATCTCTTCGGGAGTCACACCACTTTCCATCATTCCCATGTCGTGAGCGCCGACACTGTTATTGAAAAGCGGTAATGGGTGGACCAGGAACCGGGTACCTTCCTTAGTCATTTGGCTTCCGAGTTGACTGATGGCTGCCTGGCCATCTGGTCCAAGCTCGCCGCCAAACATGAAAATGACGTCACCCGCGCTGTCTTTAACCAACTGGCGCACCGCAGCGATGTCCGCTGACTCGATCCCGGCTTTCTGTGCCGCTAGCCCATCGTTTGCTGAATCAGCGAGAGCGAGAAATACAGCCTGTTCCGTTGCTGGCCTGACGTGCAAAAACTGAGCAGACTGTTCCACCAAGCGAATACGCACGGAGTTAATAACCACGAGCTTGGCGCCGCCGTTTCTAACAGCCTGCCGAATCTGTTTTCCTGTGAGCGGTTGCAGCTCTTCCGGCTCACCTCCAAGCAGGATGATCGTTTTCGCGTGACGAATATCGGCGTGTGTGGCGAGTGGTGATCCGAGATTGTCGAATAATGGCTTTAGACTGAATGCATCTGTCGTCGTGTAGTTCTTTGTTCCTACAAGTTCCGTCGTAAATTTGTGCAGGACATAGAGCGCTTCATTTGTCAGACGTGGACTGCCAACGACGCCAACGGCATCTCTGCCGTGATCATTCGCAACCGCGTCAAGTCGTTCGGCGACGTGACGAATCGCTTCGTCCCAGGTTGCCGGGATTAGCTTGCCGCCTTTTTTGTAGCGAATGAGTGGAGTGCGAATTCGATCTTCGTGGTTGACGAACGGATGTCCAAAGCGACCTTTTACACAAAGGAACTCGCCGTTCAATCCATTGACGTAACGATCGCGCGCCACCACACGTTTCAGCTCGCCACCCCGAGTACCAAGCGACATCTGGCATCCATCCGAGCAGTAATTGCAGGTTGAAATCGTTTGCGCTAATTCCCACGGACGAGTTTGGTGACGATAAGTTCCGTCCAGCAGCAGACCTCGATGCAGTTGCCGCACTGCGAACAATTCAACCAGCCACCGTAGGTGCCGATAACCGTGTTCGCCCCCCGATTTCCTGCTTCGATAGCGTCTTCACCCATCCATTCGTCACAGACGCGGGTGCAACGTTTGCAGAGGATGCAGCGCTGCGGATCGTTCGCGACCATTGGCGAAAGGTAACGCTCGGCGTAGTAATTTTTCTTTTCGGTGAAGCGTTCTTCGAGACCGCCCCAGTCGAAAGTCATTTCCTGAAGTTCACATTCACCACCACGATCGCAAACAGGACAATCAAGCGGGTGATTGGCAAGCAGGAACTCCGTCATTCCACGCTGAGCCTTTTCGATCTCTTCGCTTTGTGTAGTGACGACCATCCCATCGGTACAAGTGATCGTGCAGGATGTTTGCAGCTTCGGCATCTTCTCGATTCGCACGAGGCACATTAGACAAGAAGCCTGTAACGCGAGGTCGGAGTAATAACAGAACGAGGGGATGTCGAAACCCTTTTCGCGACAGACGTCGATCAAGCGAGCGCCTTTCGGCACTTCGAACGGTTGATCGTTAATGGTGACGTGGATCAGTTCAGTTGACATGTCGTGAATCGTTTTGTGTTCGGTATGCTTTAGCTCGTCGTGACGATGATGAGTGATAGATCATTTTTTAAAGCGTCTTTAATAGCTCAAGTTTCTTGTAGGTAACGTCACGACAAGCTGAAGCTTATCGGACATTCAACCTACACTTCACGGACCAAATGTTTTCTAAAGTCTTCCGGGAATCGTTTTATTGCCGATTGAATTGGCCATGATGCCGCATCGCCAAGCGGGCAAAATGATTTACCTTCAATATTGTCGCAAAGGTCGAGCATGAGTTGCGCATCATCAGGTCGGCCTTCGCCATTCGAGATGCGTTTAAAAACCTTGACGAGCCAATCCGTACCCTCGCGACACGGTGTACACCAGCCGCACGATTCATGTTTGTAAAATTCGGTCAGGTTCTTCGTCGACTCAAAGATATCGACTGTTTCGTCCATCACTATGAAACCGCCTGAACCGACGCTCGAACCTGCCGCGACCAGTCCTTCGTAATCCATGCGCACATCTTTCCCAATAACATCCTCGGCTCTCATGATGTAGACAGACGAACCACCGGGTATGACGGCTTTGAGTTTCTTGCCGCCGAGCATCCCGCCACAGTCTTCGAGGATGAACTTCTCCATATCGTCGTAACCCATTGGAAGTTCATAAACACCGGGCTCGTTGACGTGGCCCGATACGGACCAGAGTTTTGTTCCGCCACTCTTTTCAGTGCCAAGTTTTTGATACGCCTCACCACCCATCTTGATGATGTCAGGTACGGCGGTAAGGGTCTCGACATTGTTAACAACAGTAGGCGAAGCATAAAGACCGGAAACAGCAGGGAAGGGCGGTTTCATTCGTGGATGACCACGCAGACCTTCGAGTGAACTCAGCAATGCTGTTTCTTCGCCGCATATGTAAGCGCCGGCGCCTGTGTGTGTGTAGACTTCGCAGGAGAAATCAGTACCAAGAATCTTATTCCCGACCAACCCAGCTGCACGCGCCTCCTCGATAGCTACATCCATGATATCGATGAGGTATTTGTATTCACCGCGCGTGTAGATATAGGTCGTTTTCGAACTGAGCGCGTAGGCGGCGATCAGCAT
>QHXL01000660.1:1331-3359 GCA_003222935.1 Acidobacteriota bacterium | reverse complement strand
CGTTTATCTGCGTAAATCTGCGGCTTAGTTCTTGATGAGTTATGATACGCGTGTGAGTAGTCCAGTCAGACCACCCAAGAATGCATCTTCATTTTCTACATTAGACCCGAACATAAGGCCGGGTGGACGCATTAAGTTTGAGCGACGCGTCACTCTACTCGCGCTCGCCGCCGGCTTTCCTGCAGTTTCCCTTTGCGCTTTTCTCCTTTGGTACGACAACTACTCGGCGCAGATCCAGTGGACCGTTGATCTGCTGCTGGTCCTTTTATGGCTTGGCATCTCCTTCAACCTAAAACAGCGCATCGTCAGACCGCTGCAAACTCTCTCCAATATCCTTGCAGCCATTCGCGAAGGCGATTACTCGATCCGCGGCAGAAGAGCACTGTCAGGCGACGCGCTTGGTGAAGTTATGCTGGAGGTCAACGATCTAGGCCAAACGCTGCGTGAACAACGTCTCGGGGCCATGGAAGCTACGGCGCTGTTGCGCACCGTGATGGCTGAGATCGATGTCGCAGTCTTTGCGTTCGACGGAGAACACCGGTTGCGGCTTGTGAACAGGGCGGGCGAGAAGTTACTTGCGCAACCAGTAACCAGATTGTTGGACCGCACCAGTCACGAGTTGGGGCTTGACGTATGTCTTAATCGACCCGAAGGCGCCGGTCCGCAAACAATGCAGATGGTGTTTCCCGGAGGAGTTGGACGTTGGGACATTCGTCGCAGCACTTTTCGCGAAGGGGGAGCTCCACATCAGTTGCTCGTGCTGACTGACTTGAGTCAAACACTACGCGAAGAAGAGCGAACCGCATGGCAGAGACTGCTCCGTGTACTCGGACACGAGTTGAACAACTCGTTAGCGCCGATCAAATCCGTCGCCGGCAGCCTGGCTGATCTAATCGGCAGGGAACCGGAACCTGCAGACTGGCGAGAAGACATGCACCGCGGCCTCGCTGTCATTTCTTCGCGCGCCGACTCTCTGGCGCGCTTTATCGAATCCTATTCCAAGTTGGCACGCTTGCCTCAGCCACGTCTGGAGCCGCTGAAGATTGGTGCGTTGGTTTCGCGAGTAGCGAGTTTGGAAACACGTATTCCGGTAATTGTTTTGTCGGGACCAGAAGTCGAAGTGAAAGGCGACAACGTGCAGCTGGAACAGTTGCTTATCAATCTTGTGCGCAACGCGACCGATGCGTCGCTGGAAACCAAAGGTCGGGTGGAGGTTGGATGGCGTCAGCAGAATGGCCAGGTTGAAGTATGGATTAGTGATGAAGGTCCAGGCCTCGCCAGCACTGCAAATCTCTTCGTTCCATTCTTCACGACCAAGGCCCAGGGCTCAGGGATCGGTCTAGTACTGTCGCGCCAGATTGCCGAAGCACACGGAGGCACATTGACCCTGGAAAATCGTGAGGATCTAAAAGGCTGCGAAGCGCGCCTGAGATTACCGCTGTAGAACAAATATCCTATATGCTTTAGCTTGTCGTGATTTGATTACCGCCATCTCCGCTGTAATCAGAATCACGACAAGCTAAGGCGCGCTCGTGACGATGAAGTCAGTACCGAGCCGCGGTAGGTTAATTCTTTGGCTTATCCTTTGAGTGCATCTCAGTTTTGTCGCCCGACACATGGCACTCCTCCGGAGCGCGAGTGTACAGGACACTCACCCCTATAAATATGTCACTCCTCCGGAGTGAAGAAAGCTCATGACTTTTGCAAGAGCGTCGTTACCTTGTTGTTCTGTTCGTTAGTAGTCTTCTTCGATCATCACGACAAGCTAAAGCATATCGGACATTTTTCAGAACCTATGAAAACAAGAACATTTTGGTCCGCAGTTACTCTCTTTGCCTTGCTTACAACCAGTTTTGGTCAGTCCTCATTCTTGACTGAGACGAGGGACTGGCGCGAAAAAAGAGAAGCTACATTAAAAACCGAGGATGGTTGGCTAACCGTCGCCGGACTCTTCTGGCTCAAGGAAGGAGTCACGACTTTCGGTACTGCCGCGAGTGGTCTCGATATAGTTTTGCCTGCGGGCTCAGC
>QHXL01000660.1:0-1273 GCA_003222935.1 Acidobacteriota bacterium | reverse complement strand
AACGACACTGTTGTCGTAACCGTGAAGGGCAAACCCGTGCGTGAGTTTGTCATGAAGTTTGAGAAACAGCCGGATTCATTTCACGTCGGCACGTTAAATCTCTCAGTGATAAAGCGAGCAAACCGTTATGGGCTTCGAGTAAGAGATAAAAACAGCCCGCAGCGACTGGCGTTCAAGGGGCTTCATTGGTTTCCTGCGCGGTCGTCGTATCGTGTCGTCGCGACGTTTGTTCCTTATGCCGAGCCACGCGAAATAAAAATAATGAACGTTCTTGGCGACGAGCTGAAGGAGAAGACTCCGGGAACGCTTAGCTTTACGCTCAACGGTAAAAGGTTTGAACTGCGCCCCATTGTTGAGGAAGAGAAGAAGTTGTTTATTATTTTTAAGGACTCGACAGCAGGTAAGACAACGTATCCGGCTGGACGTTACTTGTACGCTGATTTGCCGAAGGATGGAAAAGTCGTGCTCGACTTCAATCGCGCGGAGAATCCTCCCTGCGCATTCACGAAGTATGCGACGTGCCCCTTACCTCCGCGTCAAAACATCATGAAGATCGCAATCAACGCCGGCGAGATGAAAAATGTCCGATAAACTTTATAGTTTGTCGTGACCCTCTCCAAAAGCCACCGGGTGGTCACTTTTCGATCTCACGTCAACCTGAAGCATATCGGATATTTGTTCTACCTCACTGCAAAGGTGCCGCTAACAGTTCCGGTCGACTTTGCATCCGCGCTACCTGTGAAGCCGGGTTGTTTGCCACCCGCACTCACTACAAACTCGCCCGGTTCGATAACGCGCTTTCCACTATTGTCGATGACAGACATTTGTTCCTGTGTAATCGTGAACGAGACTGCCTGTTTCTCACCAGGCTTCAGAAAGATTCTCTTGACGCCCGCCAGAGATCTAATAGGAACAGGAAAAGCCGAAGCCGAATCTGTGATGTATAACTGGACGACTTCATCACCGCCTTGGTTACTCGTGTTAGTAACATTCACGCTGACTTTCACGCTCTCACCAGAACGCACTCTTGGTGAACTAAGCTTCAAGCCGTCATACTTGAATGTCGAGTAACTCAGACCAAAGCCGAACGGGTAAAGAGGTTCGCCCTTGAAATAACGATAAGTTCGACCCTGCATGGTGTAGTCAGTGAACGGGGGAAGTTGTGACACTGATTTATAGAAAGTGACCGGCAGTCTACCGGCGGGGTTGTAATCACCAAAAAGGACATCGGCGATCGCGGTTCCACCTTCTTCACCGGGGTACCAGGCGTCGA
>QHXL01000662.1 GCA_003222935.1 Acidobacteriota bacterium | reverse complement strand
GAAGACGGCTGGCGAATGGTTGAGGACATGGAGCGCCTGGCCGCCAAGCGCGTCGTGATCTTCACTCCCAACGGCTTTGTCCCTCAAAAAAGTAAAGACGGCGATCTACAGGAACATCTCTCGGGATGGACCGCCGATGAAATGCGTGCGCGAGGATATCGAGTCCTGGGGATGTATGGCCCTAAATCCTGGCGCGGCGAGTATCATCGAATTAAATATCAGCCGCGTCCTCTTTGGGTGATCCTGTCGATGCTTGCTCATTACGCGTATACTCGTTCTCACCCTGAAAAAGCCGCCGCCATCTTCTGCCTCAAAGACCTCGCAGATAAAGGGAACCGCTAATTGGCGCTGGTAAACGCTGATAACGGCCATTTCTTTTGATTCTGAATGGGTTTGTAAATGACCCCAACCAAACTCATGTTTCGCTTGGCCAGAGTTCCGAGAATGCAAAGATTAGAGTTTAGGAGCGCAGATTAGCTGTCAGTGAGCGGTTCGCGTTTGTTAGCTAGATTAGCGGTTACAGTTCCTCGTCCACGTAGTCACCAATCCGGCCTTTAAAAGTCTTGATGAAATAGTCCAAGCGCGGTGTCCTCAAAATCTTCGCAAAAATCTCTCGGTCGGTTTTTTTGCGAATTCTTCCGATCAGCTCCCGGCGCGCTTTGATTCTTTTCCAATGTCTCAGGTTGTAGGTAAACGCCCCCCAGTGTGCTCCGAATGCCGCCCATCTGAACGTCAACAGAAATATGACCATTCGAAATATCAAGATGCCAAAAAAGACCGGCATGATGCGCAGGGCGGAAGCGAAAGATAAATTACCCAGCAAGCTGAACATCATGTTGCGCAGGTAATACCGTTGCACCAGGTCTTGTTTAAGCAACCGGTCTCCGGTCGCTCCCATCAAGTGCTGAATAGGCGGGCTAGGTACAAAATGGACTTCGTAGCCCGCCAGCCATACTCGGTGACAAAAATCGCTCTCCTCATAGTAACAGAAGAAATCTTCGTCGAACAAAAAACCGCCGATTTTCTCAATGAGCTCCCGACGAAACATCAGGCAGGCCCCTTTGCCGCTAAATACCGGATAACTCCTCTGATACTTAGCGCCGTCCGGTTTGAAATATCCATAATGATAAGGCAATCCCAGAGCTGTGAAAAATGAACCACAGACATCCAAAGAATTGTCGTAACGCGGCAGCACCATCTTGCCTTGGACAGCGCCGACCTGGGGATTGCTATCAAGGTATTCACACAAGGATTCCAGCAATCCCGGAGTCACTTTAGTGTCATTATTCAGCAGCAACACGTAATTGCCGCAACTTTCCTCCAGACCCAAGTTGTTTCCCCCGGCGAAGCCAAGATTCTTAGGAGCACGGACCAACTTTACCCAACTGCGCTTCTTTAGGATGTCCAGCGAGTCATCCGTGGAAGCGTTATCCACGACTATGATCTCACAACCGGTGGCATGCTGGTACAGTGAATCAAGACAAACGGGCAAGAGAGTCGCCCCGTTCCAGTTTACAACGAGAATCGATAACGACGGCCCAAGACCAACTGGTTGCGGTGCAGATTCTATCGGCGCCTTTGGGACAACACGGGACATCTTGGTTTAACCCGGAGTCACCTTTGGGACACCGTAACGACGTAAGGTCTGTAGCTCATCCCATCGGTTTAACCGAATCACTACGACGGCGGAAGCCGCGAATACGACGTCGTTCCGCGGCAATGTGGTTCCTCAGCTTCCAACAACTCAGAAAAGCATCCAAGTAAGCCCTCTTCACGAAAGTCCAACGTCTGAAAATCATTAAGGCGATGACCGCTTCAAACAGGAGCAGAAGAGCTTGAAGCGGTACCGTGATGAGCAGAATGTGCTGGCAACTCTTAAGCAAAAGCAACAAGCAATTGCGATTGGTATAGTACCGTTTTGTATCGCTAGTCCTCGTCTCAAGGATTTTATCTCCACCAGTAGGATTGACGGCAGCAGCACCTCTATGGTGGAGTTTTGCTTGCGTATCAAGAATGGCCACGGCACCGGAGATCCAAACCCTCCACGACAAATCATACTCATCTGCATACATGTAGAATACCGGGTCAAATCCGCCCACTTTTTCAAACAGTTGTCGTTCTATGAGATATGAGCATCCACCCACCACAAATATTTCGCGCCGTAGGTCAGAGGGAGATTCGAGGCTCATAAGTCCGAAGATGTCGTAACCAGCCCCGCCGGAGGATTGAATTGAACTGTCCTCGTAATTGAGCATTAACGGTGTGCCCGCTTGAGCTCCCATCTCCTGAACTGTAGATATAAGGCGCTCGAGGCAGGAGTCCTCTAACCAGGTGTCATTGTTAAGGAAAAACAAATACGTTCCTCGTGCTTGTTTCGCAGCTCTGTTGTTTCCCTCGCAATACCCTAGGTTCGCCCCATGCTGAATTACACGCCCCTTGTCCCATCCTTTCATTAATTCTTCTGCTACAGCGACTGAACCGTCAGGGGAGGCATTATCCGCAACCAAGATCTCCAATTTATCGAAAATCGTCTGTTTGCGGAGAGACCCAAGGCACCGCCCAAGCCATCGTGAACCGTTATAATTCAGAATAATTACGGAAACTAGCGGTGTATTCTTGATGCCACCCGCGCAAGGCAGATTCACTTCAAAATTAGTATGCAAAACCGATTGCTAGTTTAAATACGACCAAGTTCGGCCTCAAACTCATTCAATCCGGAATTTACGAGAGTCGGTCCGGAAGCAATGATCACAATACCGACAGTTTACTCGCCTTTTTGGAGTTTCTTGAATTTAATATTGACATACGGCACCTAAAATTGGCAAAATTGTCTCGTAGAACATTACACCATTGATTTGGGAAAAGGGGGAGAGCCCGAGGAGAAAAGCATATAATGAAACCTAACTGTACCTTTTGCGCGTTGTGCAGGCTCCTAAGTAACCTGGCTGTGGTCCTGGCTTGCTCGCTTGCATACCCACTTTATGCTGATTGCATTTCCCCTCCCGCGAACCTCGTGAGT
>QHXL01000310.1:8240-9637 GCA_003222935.1 Acidobacteriota bacterium | reverse complement strand
GTCTGTCTGTTTGCGATCGTACCGGTCAGTCCAAAGCACGTTCTCCGTCTGCGCATCGATCAGTTCCAAACTCAACAGTAGACGGTCACCACGTTGCGCAACGCGACCGTTCAGGATCGCCTGCACGTTTAACTCTTTGCCGATCGATTGCGGGTTCGCCTCCTTACCCTTGTAGCGAAAAACTGTCGAACGCGCTTTCACGTTCAGGTTCGGGAGTTGCGATAAGCTGCCAATGAGAGCTTCGGTCATACCGTCCGAGAGATATTCACCATCAGAGTTTCCGCTCTCGTTTACAAATGGCATCACCGCAATCGATTCGATCTGTTTCGTCGATCGATTTGAGAAATACCGGTAACCGCCAATTCCGATCGAAGCCAGGATAAGCAGCAAGGCGCTGAGCAGAACTACTCTTTTCGTTGAGCTTAACGACGAAGGTGTAGTAGTCGGACCGGTTGGTTCAGCCTTAGCAGTAGTTGTGACGGCTGGTTCAAGTCGTGGCTCCTCGCTGTCAGTGCGAATTTCAGACGACTTAAGTAACACCGTGTGGGCTTCGAGGCTTTCCTTAGTAACCTGTTCCGGTAAACCAACGCGCCGTCTAATCGCTTGAAACCTTGGATCCGAACGAAGTCCATCGAGGCATGGGTCAGCGAGAAAATACGGCAGACGCACTGCTCGCTCTGCGCACGCCTTGTCGAGAAATTCGAAGGCGCGTTCTTTATCGCCGAGACCTACAAAAATATTCGCAATAGTCACGGATGAGATATAGCGGTCTGCTGACTGGGCTCTCAGTTCGTCAAGTATCTTTCTCGCTTCGTCCTGTCGACCCATCTGCGCGTAGATACGGGCCATGTCGGCTTTGACGTGCTGACTGCCATCACTGAATCGGTCAGCCTTTTGTAGTTCTTCAATTGCCTCTTCATACCTTGATGTTTGTCCATAGGTAATTCCGAGTACCCAGTGTGCAAAGAAGTGGTTCGGCGCAATCTCAATAGTTCGTAAAGATTGGTTGACGGCTAGTTCGTACCTGTGGCCCAGGTAGTGCCACCAACCCAGGCTCGCGCTGAAGATCGCGGTGAATGGTTCGAGTTCCGCTGCGAGGCTTTCGGCAGCAACCGCGGCCGGGGTCAGATCCATGGCCGCTAAGCACGCCGAATGCAAGTGATGAGCAAAGGCATACCTGGGGTTGATCGTGACTGCTGCTTCAAATTCCTCAATGCTACCGCGAAAGTCCCACTCATAAAGAATCTTGAAAATCGCGATCGAGGTTCGCGTTTCCGCCAGGTTACTGTCGAGTTCAACAGCCTTGTATGCCGCTAGCCGTACTTTGTCGATCGCTTCTGATGGGGCAACGATTTCATAAAACCCGAGGAACGTGTAGCAGTCAGCAAGACCCGAAT
>QHXL01000310.1:0-8128 GCA_003222935.1 Acidobacteriota bacterium | reverse complement strand
AACGCCCTCGTAAATAGAGTTGGTAGGCCTCAGCATTATTTGTGTAACGCTTCAATAGTGCTTCTTTTTCCTCACCAAGAAGTTTTAGTTTCAAGGCGTCAACGACCGACAACGTGATCTCGTCCTGGACGTCAAAGATGTCCTGCATCTCACGATCGTATCGTTCAGACCAAAGATGATAACCATCCGAAGAGTTGATGAGCTGAACCGTGATGCGTACTCGATCGCCAGACTTGCGCACACTGCCTTCAAGAACAGTGTTGACACTCAACGTGCGGCCGATGTCGCTGACATTCGCATTCTGACCTTTGAATGCAAACGATGATGTGCGTGCTGCAACTTTCAAATCGTCGATCTTGGCCAGCGCATTTAGTAGCTCTTCCGCGAGCCCGTCACAGAAGTATTCGTTCTCCGGATCGGTGCTCATGTTGGTGAAGGGCAACACTGCGATCGAGTTTCGCGATTCCGTTTGAGCAATCGCTCCAGGTCTTTTGACTTCCTGGTCTTCCGGCGTCTGTGTACGTTTGAGTTCGGCTTCGAATTCAAGACGCTTTTGACAGCCTTTCAAATCACCAAGCATCTCGGTCGCTGATTGATACCGTTCAGAGAGATTTTTCTTAAGCGCCTTGTTGACGATGCGATCAATTTCGGGAGGCAGCGTCGGAATAATCTGCGTCATAGGTGTTGGATCGTCCGCGACAATAGAACCGATCACGTCCAACGGGTTCTCGCCAGTGAACGGCTTTCGTCGCGCCAGCATTTCGTACAGCACAACTCCGACGCTGAAAATATCTGTTCGCGCATCGACTGCTTTTCCGCGCGCCTGCTCCGGAGACATGTAGCTGGCAGTTCCGATTATCATTCCTGCGGTGGTGCCGGATTTCACTGCCGTCGCTGCTTCTGGATCTGTACCCGGATTGACGCCGACAAATGCCATTGGTCCTGACACTTTAGCGATGCCAAAGTCGAGAATTTTGACCAATCCGTCGGGTCGAATAATTACGTTCTCCGGTTTTATGTCGCGATGAATTATTCCCGCACTGTGAGCGGCTTGCAGAGCGGAAACAACTTGAGTCACCACGTCGAGAGCAGTAGTCAACGGAAGCGACGCACAATTATTCAGAGTCGTGCCTTCGATGTATTCAGTGGCAATGAAGTGAATACCGAGGTTACTTGCTTCACCAATTTCATAGATGGTGATGATGTTGGGATGATTGAGTGCTGACGCGGACTTCGCTTCCAAAACAAAGCGCCGCATGCGATCGGCGTCTGAAGCAAACGCTTCCGGGAGTATCTTCAACGCAACTTTGCGATCGAGTTTCGTGTCCTGGGCCAGGTAGACTTCACCCATTCCACCTGCACCAAGTTTCGAAACGATGCGGTAGTGCGAGAGCGTCGTGTTGGGGGAAAAGTCTTCGCTCAATCTAATTGGACTTTATGGAGCTTGTTCAATCGGTACGCACAGGTGTCAATAACCGCGCAGTCATCAGACCGGTTGCGTTAGGGTCTGTTTGGGTCGCGTGACCTCCGAGTTGGGTGAAGGGGCTGGAGCTTATTGCGAAACTGACGCCTGGGTTCGCCGTCACCAAATGAGAGTGATAAGAGAGCTTAGAAACGACCTACAGATAAAACCGACCCTTTAGGTGCGAGTCATTCTAGAACAGAGCGACGAGATCAGCTAGCTTGGGCGGATACCACCGGCTTCAGCCGCGTGGAGCATCAACTTCTCGCTACCCATGGACCTCCTGGCAACCGGGCAGCTACAGCAGCGTGGAGCTTAAACTTCTCCCTACCGACGCACACCCGAGTTGTGGCCGAGATACCGAGCTTCACCTTCTCGCTACGGTAATTTTAAGAAACTCGCCAACTGTCCAGCATAATAAGAAGGTCGCCATACATCCCAACCATTCATCTCTTTCAAGACGCCACTATATTTCTGCGTCATCCAGTGTCGAGTGTTGTTCATGATTGCCAGCGCATAGTCAGCCACACTCATACCGGGAATGCCCTCGACAACAAGATGCAAGTGATCTGGAAGCACTCCCACTCGATCGATCTCAAACTGGTGTTTCTTACTAATTCTCAACAAATACTGAAAGAGGTTTGGCGCGATCACTTCATCGAACAACGAAATACGATTCTGTGTAGCAAACACCAAGTGATAGTTCAGAATGCTCACGTGATGCGCAAAGGTAAAAGCTGGTGAAGTAAACGCTTCATTGTGGAACTTTAGGGCGGTGCCCCACTCACCTGTGTAACCGTGATGTGGGATCTGATCATCCACATACTGTCTCACTCGCTCTAGATCCACGTTGCCTACACTTCTCGCAAAGTAACCTCCTCCCAGCTGAACTTTCGGAGAGGAGCATTTGCCGAATTGATACTGCAAATTGCCTTTCAGCATTTGCACAGTCTTGGAGACGGTGTCATTTGGTTGCAAACTTATCAATAGGGCAGGTGATCCGGGCTGATACTGGTCTCAAGCAGGTGATACTGTTGCCGCTCACCGACATCTGCCAGAACTTGATGCACTAAGTCCTGCGTTTCAGCAGGCGCAAGGGTTGGTTTGAGATATTGAGTTTTGAACGAGAGATAGTAACGAAGCTGATAGGCCGCTTCGAGGGCCGTGAAGTGAGGAGTCATAGTGAGGGGATTGTAGTGTTGCCAGTTTTAGGAGTACAGCGACGTGTGGTCTCTTTAGAATTCAAAAGAGCGTGTGCGCTGTAGCGCGAAATTGAAGCTCCACCTGCTGAAGCAGGTGGTATCTGTACAATTCAAAAAGAGCATGTTGTAGCGTGAAGTTGAAGCTCCACACTGCTGAAGCAGGTGGTATCTACGCGATTGGTGTGATGTGGGTTCTAGCGAGAAGTTGAAAGCTCCACGCTGCTAAAGCAGGTGGTATCCGCCGGTTGCCAGGGTGTTTGTGTGTAGGGAGAAGTTGAGGCTCCACGCGGCTGAAGCAGGTGGTATTCTGTGCAAAAACGATCCAAGCGTATCAATGACTATAGAAACTAACGTTTTGGTGATTGGAGGGGATGGTGAGTTTGGCCAGTTTCTGAGGCACGATATCTTTCCGTCACTGGGAATCACAAACCTCTCCATCATCGAGCGAAGCACCCCTCGCGACGAACAGGCTTCATTACTCGAAGGGGCGCGTCATGTCGTACTCACAACGCCCCTCGCCGGATTTGCGGAGCGTGCCTGCGAGCTAATTTATCAATGCCGCAGTCTCACAAATCCCACGACGCTCTGGCTAATACCTTCAGTGCAGGCCGGCGTGTGGCGGGCAGTCTCAGCAACACTCGAGCTGGTTGCAAATCCCTGGTTGTCGGCAGTCTTCCTGCACCCCATGTACGGACCAAACGGATTTCGCGAGACTGAACCAGAGGCACGTACGTTTCAGAATGTGCTAACAGCCACGCACTCGGGCGCTGAACATTCTCTGGATAAAGAAGTGGCTCAGGTCAGTGATTGCTTCCTCACGAAATTCAACATAACAACTACGACAAGATTCAATCCGGACGATCATGATCGGGTAACGGCATACTCGCAAGGTCTCTCCTATTGCGTCGCTCAGCTGATGTTTGCACGCCCTGAGATTGACGCAGCGTTACGCAGAGAGATGCCGGATCTACATCATTCATTCACCGCCAATCACGACCTAATCATTGACTTCTTGAGAATCAATTCGTATATGCCGCAGGTGTTGGCCGCGTTTGCTGAATCATGGCGCCAAACCAATCAGGCGAGCTTTGACGATGTAGTGTGTGCCTTTGCGCGCGCTGACCATTCGCTCAATCGAGGTACGGAATCACCAATCTCGACCAAGTGGTATGAAAAACTGCGCGAAATCGGTGCGGTGCTGCAAACGGTTGAATCCCGCTAAACTTCACCCAATCGCTGACGACTCGGAAGACCTCTTCTAGAATTACAAAAGACACAGGGCCTCACTTCACTCGTCATCTGTTCTCCACTCCGGCGGTGTGAAATGTTTATAGCGGTTGCCCAAATGAAAAGTACTTCGCCGAAGACGCCCGAGGTTTTGTCATTTCCGATCTATAAACATCGCTCCTCCGGAGCGAAGCGCCACTTTGCGGATTCGATACGTCTAGACCTTCATTTCCATCAGCATTGATCGCTATCGACCAAAATCGCGGCGATACTTCTCGTTCAGCGTTTTCATGTCCGCCATGAACTGAATGAATTCAGGCGACTGTCTGATGCGGTTTAAATAAACGTCTCGCACAAACATAGGGTAAGGCTGAAAACCTGAGACGGTCGTTTCTCTTAACCATTTCACTGCCTCGGCAGTTTTACCTTCAAGCGCGTAAACGCAGGCGATGTCGTAAGTGGCGTGATGATAGTAGGGGTCTTTAACCGGATGCTGTCCAAGGATAATGGGAACCTCGGCTTCCGCCAGGCGGAAGTCCCCTTTCAAGGCAAACAGCAAGGCTCTTTTGGAAAATTCCATCATGTCAGGTCGACTGGTAGATAGGTTTTCAATCGCCTTTTGTCCTTCCTCCAGGCGACCTTTACCCAGAAGATAGCCAAGCGGGATGGGTTCGTTCGGGTAAAACTTCTGCTGCGCAACAATCCACTCATCATACCGAACACCCTGCTCATACATAGTGACGAGCATCCGCTTGGCAAAATCGCTCGTAGGATCAATATCTAATGCACGTTGAAGTTCAAGCGCCGCGAAATCTTCCAGTCCCAGGTGTATATAGAGATAGCCCAACTCACCGTGTCCGATGTTTGGGTTAAGCTGCTGGGCTAACAGCACCTCCCGCCCTGCCGCTTCGCTCTGATAGTTTTCATACCTGCTTGCGAGAAGCTGAAAACGCGCCAGGTGAATTTCGGGAAGTTGTGGGTCGAGGGCCTGGGCCCGATCAATCTCTTCCTTTGCGCGATCCGCCCAAACCGGGTCCGTGGCTTCTACAAACACCGCTATCGTCGCGTAGGTGTAAGCGAGTTGCGCATGGGCCAGCGCAAAGTTCGGGTCAGCTTCAGTTGCCTTCTTGAAAAAATCAATGATCGCATCCCATTGAGGTTTGCCAAGTGAAACGCGCTGGTCAAAGGTGAGAACGCCTTTCATATAAAATTCGTTGGCGACCGGGTTTGAAGTCGAACGCTTCGTGAGCCGCGCCTGTTGTTCCGGGTCAAGCTGCAAACGCAAACGAGATGCGACCTGCTGCGCAACCGTATCCTGGATCGTGAAGATGTCGGTCATTTGCATGTCGAATTTGTCGGCCCACAACGACGCGCCATCGCTTGTCCGCAGCAGACTAACGCTCACGCGCAAACGGTTCTCGGAGTGCTGTACGCTACCTTCAAGCACCGCGTCGGTGTTTAGTTCTCGCGCAGCAGCAAGAGCGTCCATATCCTGGTTGAGATAACGACGGACTGCGCTGGTCGGGCGCACGATCAACTTATCGGTCTGATTGATTCTTCTGATCACCGCGTCAGCGATGCCCAGTCCCAGGAAGTTTTCGCCCGCGTCTAACGATTTCAGTGGAAGTACGGCCAGTGATTTGATTTCGAGTGGGTGCGCCGGAGCAGCGCGCGGATAATAAAGATAAGCCGCGGCAACGAAGGCAAGCACAACCGTCGCAGCAGGAAGAATGAGATGGCGGGGTTTGAACCTGGCGACCGTGCGCTCGCCCGGCGCCGTTACATTGGTATCGCGTGTGGTCCCAAACCGCCGGGCCAGCAGTTTCCTGATCTTCGGCCATTGAATTCCAGCGACAAAGAAAACAATCGCTACCAGCCAGGCTCCAACTACTTTCCACCACGACTCGCCGTGAAGAAAAGCTGCGGCTCCTTCAAATGTAAACGCCAGCGCAAAGAGTTCGAGAAACGCGTACACCGCCTTGTTCCCGGTCGGTGGATCATCTTCAGTTTTAACTTCCGACTTTGCGGTCACCGGCGCCTGGATCGATTCAGAGCCTCGCTGCAGACGCTGGATGTCGATACAAACTTCAGTGGCGCGTTGATAGCGGAGGTTGCGATCCTTCTCCAAACATTTGCGCACTATGCGGTCTAACTCTTCCGGCAGGTGCGGAGCATAACGCAACAAGAGCGGAGGCTCTTTGTGAAGAATCGCCGAGATAGTCTCAGCCGCACTCCCGTTTGCGAAGGGCTGGTGGCCGCTCAACATCTCGTAAAGCACCACGCCAAAACTAAAGATGTCACTACGCCCATCAAGCGTCTCGGCTCGTGCCTGCTCCGGCGACATGTAGGGAACGGTTCCCAGAATCGTACCCGGCGTTGTTAACAGACTCATCGTCTCTGATTCACTCCCGGCAACTCCCGGCATCACACTGGCCAGCCCAAAATCCATCACCTTGGCTTGCCCGCGGGATGTAATCATTATGTTGGCTGGCTTGATATCGCGATGAATGATGTTATGCGAATGAGCTTCGGAGAGTGCGTCGGCAATCTGCGAGGCGATGGCAAGCGTCTCGTTCAACTCCAGCGGCTTGCGCTTGATCCGTTCATCAAGCGTTATGCCCTCGAGATACTGCATCGCGATAAAGCTGCGACCGTCCGCTTCACTTACCTCATAAATCGAGCAGATGTTTGGATGATCCAGTGCTGCTGCTGCGCGCGCTTCTTTAACCAGCCGCTTATTAGCCTTATCGTCAACAACTAATCCAGAAGCGCGAACCTTGACTGCTACCAGCCGGCCCAGTTGCAAATCGTCCGCAAGATAAACTTCACCCATCCCTCCTGTGCCGAGCTGGGAGCGAATTTCATAACGACCGAGCTTCGTGCCTGGCGCGAGTTCTCTGTTGTTTTTGGATTCGGGAGTCTGGGTCAAGTTAGTGATAGCTGTTCAATCGATACGCACAAGCGCTAATAAGCGAGCGGTGATTAGACCACTGCGCGTTAGGAGACAACGTATTGGGTCGCGCTCCGAGTTGGGATTAGTACTTCACGCGGCGGGCTCATCCGCGATTTGAAGTGGCTGGACTCATACGTAACTGACGGCTGGGTTCGCAGTCACCAAAATGAGAGTGTTAAGAGAGCTTAGAAAACTTTCAGATATAACAGACCCTTTGAATGCGAGTCATTCTAGAACAGTGCAACCAGATCAGCTAGCTTCGCGTAAAGCCTTCAGTTGCACACGGTGTTTGGGCTGCAAAACCTGAACGCTATCTTTACATCGTCACGCATTAGCGATAAACAACGCCTAAGTTCAACCAAGGTTTGAAATCTCTTGGAATCGAGTCTGACAAAGTCCAAACTACTTAAGTATGCATCTATTTCGCCAGGTCGTTATCGTCATGCTAGCAACACCAGCCCTCTTCATCATCTCAATGGCACAACAAGGGGCGCGCCCGGTAAAACAATCCGTCGAAGTAGTCCAGGCTTATCGTGTCTGCGAACAGTTTCAGAAGGTCCTCAGTCAGAATCTGGACTTCAATGCAGCTTTCGAAGCGACGTTCACAAAGGACAAAACCCGACAGAGGTCAATCGCAATCAAAGACGGCGAGTTCGGCGACCTCGAGTATGCGAACGTTGACGATCAAACTCTACTCAACGCTTACAAGGCTCGTATGCAGCTTTTGTATTTGATGTTTCCGCTGGCAAGTCCCGGTGACAATGAGGAAGCAATCTTCTTCCCGCCTCCCATCAAGGCAATGTTCACCAGAAAAGGACCACGTCGCAAATCGAGAAGGACACTAAGGACTTTCGCTCACATCTCGATAACCTTGCAGCTAAGTATCCGAGTGTCGCAGAAAGGATCCGTAAGTTTAAGGCTGAATTGATTACCGGTGATTTTCTACCACCGAAGTCCCGGGTTGTTGAACCAATGAAGTATGACGGAGGCGAGTCCGTTTTAAGTAAGGACGAATCGTATTACCAGATCGAAGGCTACACTGTGGTGCGCGAGGGCGGTGAGATGAAGATCGCGGGAATCAAATTCTTCATGCGAATGTTCTAACTCAACCGGCGCAGTAGCCCGACTTTCCAAGGAGGGCTCGTCGGTTGTTTGGTAGCGAATCGGAACCCTCCTTAACAGTCGGGCCACTGCCCCGGGTTATTACTGTTAATTCTGCTAGTACGGCTCCGTTCATCTTGGGTCTATAGTCTCTTGGATCCAAAAGGAGCGTAACAGATGTCA
>QHXL01000309.1:8780-9225 GCA_003222935.1 Acidobacteriota bacterium | reverse complement strand
TAAAAAAGGTGGGACGAGGACTAAGAGCGCAGCAGCGAAGAGTTCCAGGAAGAGCAGCAAGTCATCCGCGACAACGGCGAGCAAGGGCGTATCGAAAACCAAGTCGACAACTAAATCATCGTCACGATCCAAAAGTTCTAAGAAGCGGCCAACTGGAAAAGCTTCGAAAAAGCGTGGAAGTCGCAAGTGAGGCAGCGGACTGACAAACGTCACGAATCTAATCCCCTGGGAGCAGCTAAGAGACTGAGTTGAATTTCCTTAACCTCATTCAATGGCCAGCAATGTTGGTCACAGTAATCGCAGCCTGGATGGTGGCTTCGCAAACGAAAGTGAAGCGGAACTGGGGATTCTGGCTATTTCTCTTTAGCAATGTTCTGTGGATTTTGTGGGGGTTTAGCGATGGGGCACATGCTCTAATTATTCTGCAGCTCTGCCTTGCATTCTT
>QHXL01000309.1:5842-8739 GCA_003222935.1 Acidobacteriota bacterium | reverse complement strand
GGTGGCTGAAACTGAACGTTCACTTGAAACAGACCGCTGCAACAAGGTATCGAGTCGTGTAAAAGTCGGGACCTCTGGATTTGGGCTGGGGAAAAAGACTTATGCTCGGACGTTTTCCTGCGTTGAAGTTCAGCAAACTTTTTACCAACCTCCGCAGATAAAAACGTTGGAGCGATGGCGTGCAGAAATGCCGTCGGACTTTGAATTCACGCTCAAGGCCTGGCAATTAATTACTCACGATGCCAGGAGTCCCACTTATCGTCGACTGAAGCGTGCGCTCTCAGAGACTGAGAAACAAGAGGCCGGATACTTCCGACCTACACCGATTATCGCTGATGCGTGGCAAACGACACTCGCTTCGGCAAAGGCTCTTGCGGCCAAAGCAATTCTCTTTCAATGCCCCTCAAGTTTTAGACAGACCGACGCAAACATCGCAAACCTCGAGACATTCTTCACTTCAATAAACCGCTCGGATCATCTTCGTCTTTGTTGGGAGCCACGGGGGGATTGGCAAGCCTCAGTTGTCAGATCCATTTGCACTAAGCTGGGCTTGTGTCATGTCGTGGATCCTTTTCTGACAAAGACCGAGACTCCTAACACTTACTACTTTCGTCTTCATGGAAAGAACGGCTGGCGTTATGAGTACGACGCTCACGAACTCGCGGAGTTAGCGACCGAACTGCTGAAGCTGGGTGAGGGATATGTTTTCTTTAACAACAGCAAGATGACTGACGATGCAATGAAGTTTTGCCACCTCCTAAGTGATACCGAACAATGAATAGGGTTCAACGGTTATGAATGAGCAGTTAAGTATCGCCGCTGCGCTCCAGGAAATTGGAACACTTCTTGAGCTTAAGGGTGGTCGCTACTTTCAAGCTCGCGCCTACAAAGCCGCAGCTCAAGTGCTCGCAAACCTTGAACCGAATCTCAAATCCTTGATTGAAGAAGACCGCCTGATCGAAATCAGTGGTATTGGCAGCGCGATCGCGTCCCAGATCAAAGAGCTTCATCGCACCGGTACGTCAAGGATGCTAGAACAATTGCGTAGTGAATTGCCGCGGGGTGCGCTCGAGCTGTCGACGGTACCGGGTCTAAGCCTCAAGAAGATCCAGCAACTTCAGGAAGCCCTCGGAATCACAAACGTCGCCGAATTAAGAGCAGCGTGCGAACAGGAAAGGGTACGGACGATAAAAGGGTTTGGGGCAAAGACTGAGCAAAAACTGTTCGCAGCGACCAGTCAGACAAAGAAACCGCGCAAGGAACTCAATATTCACAAAGCGTTGAGAGTCGCGGAAGAGGTTGTGAGTTACTTGCGACTTGCGTCACAGGTCAAGCAACTGGAAATTGCTGGTCCATTACGACGATGGCGGGAGACAACGCCAGACATCACCATAGTAGCCAAAGCCACCAACGCTGCGCCGGTCCTCGAACATTTCGCAAGCTGGGTTCTGGTGATTCGCGTTATGGAAAGGAGTGCGGACTCTTGTGTGGTTAGTATAAATACTGGAATCAAAGTGTCGCTACGAGTTGCCAAGCCAAAGCAGTTTGTCCGCTTACTCGTGGAGGCCACCGGTTCACAAGAGCATCTCGATCATCTACAGCAGGTGGCCGAAACAACCCGACATACCGGCAGCGAGCGAGAGATAGTCGCCGAAAGCGAAACCGACTTCTATCAACAACTCGGAATGCAATACATACCGCCAGAATTGCGCGAGGATGAAGGAGAGATTGAGGCAGCCCTTAACGGTAAACTACCAGGAGACCTGGTGAAACTGACGGACGTGAAAGGGATGCTTCATTGTCACACCAATTATTCCGACGGCAAGCATACCGTTGAGGAGATGGCCCATGGCGCCGAAGCCCTGGGAGTCTCTTATCTAACTATTACGGACCATTCTCCAACCGCATTCTACGCCGGCGGATTGCCGATTGATCGACTGAAACGACAATGGGAAGAAATCGCTCAAGTTCAAGAACAAGTCACCGTGAGACTACTTCGTGGAACTGAATGCGACATCCTCGCCGACGGTTCACTCGACTATCCCGATCACATACTGGAACAATTCGACGTCATCATCGCAAGCGTCCATTCACGTTATCGAATGGATGAAGATCAAATGACTCAACGGGTAACTAAAGCAATGCGCCAGCCATGGTTCAAGATCTGGGGACACGCACTCGGGCGCATCATTCAACATCGACCACCATTCAACGCTCGTGTTGAAGAAATTCTGGATGTGATCGAAGAGTCACGAGTAGCGATTGAAGTAAACGGTGATCCCTATCGCCTTGATATGGAGCCTCGATGGATCCGCGAAGCACGGAAGCGAAAGATTAAGTTTGTGATCTCCACCGATGCGCATTCGATAAACGGAATGAAGAACCTAAAGTTCGGGGTGGGAATTGCTCGTCGAGGTTGGGTGCGTCGTGAAGAGGTACTTAACGCTCTCGGAGTCGAGCCGTTCATAAAAGCAGTTAAGCCTTGTTAAGAAGCGATCAATTCGCGGGATTCGAGCCTTTAGCGGTGCCAACTGACTGGCTCGAACCCAAAGTACTTTTAAGTAAACAACCCGCCGCTTCCTTATCGGATGATTTTTCCCGGGTCTACCAGTATTATGTCCTTGACAAAGCCTAGTCTGCCGAGACCTCCAGGAAGCGGAGTTACCAGTTCTGCCGAGAGAACAGGTATCCGGCTTGGTTCATCACTCTAGTGGCCGGCAAGCGGTGTTTGAGTCAGCAACCATGCGTGGCAATAACTTTACTGCCGCGCCTAACACCGATGCTTTTGTGCGGACGAGCATCCAACATTAGTCTCTTTCGTCGACCCTACGGTAGAGACTCTCCAGAAATCACAAGCTCCGATCTGAAGGATACCCATATGTGGACCAATCGTTCGC
>QHXL01000309.1:0-5821 GCA_003222935.1 Acidobacteriota bacterium | reverse complement strand
GCTCTTGTCTTCCCGGCGGTGTGGTTCTTACTCCCTGTCAGCGCTGCGACTTTCCCGCTCGGCTTTACTCAAGTTCTGTATGCCGGCGGTATGACTGGTCCTACAGCAATGGCCATGGCACCAGACGGTCGTATCTTCGTCTGTCAACAGAACGGCAGCCTTCGCGTTATCAAAAACGGCGCTTTGCTTCCTGACCCTTTCATAACTTTGCCGGTCAACGCGAGCGGTGAGCGAGGCCTCCTGGGAATCGCGTTTGATCCAAACTTTTCTGCGAACCAGTGGATCTACCTTTATTACACCTCGAATAGTCCAACCATCCACAACCGCGTCAGCCGGTTCACCGCTAACGGCGATGTGGCTGTGGCGGACAGCGAGTTAATCCTTCTGGAACTCGACAGCCTCAGTAGCGCCGACAATCACAATGGAGGCGCAATTCACTTTGGGCCCGATGGGAAACTGTACGTCGCGACGGGCGACAATGCGACTCCTTCGAACTCGCAAACTCCTAACAATGTGCTCGGAAAGGTCTTGCGAATCGACTCTAACGGTTCGATTCCAACTGATAACCCATTCTTCAATACCGCCTCCGGAAACAATCGCTCCATATGGGCACTCGGGTTGCGCAATCCGTTCACGTTCACCTTTCAACCCGGCACGGGAAGAATGTTCATCAATGATGTGGGCCAAAGCGTTTTTGAAGAAATTGACGACGGGATCGCAGGGGCAAACTATGGTTGGCCTAACTGTGAAGGCGCTTGCCAGGTGTCAGGCTTTACGGATCCGCTATTTCAGTATGGCCATCAGCCCTCAGGAGATTCATCCACCGGTTGCGCAATTACTGGCGGCGCCTTTTATAACCCTGCCAATTTTCAGTTTCCGGCAGAGTATGTAGGCAAGTACTTTTATGCAGACTTCTGCAGCGGCTGGATTCGCAGGTTCGATCCGGCTACCGGTACCGCAGTTCCCTTCGCGACTGGACTTTCGCTGCCCGTGGATCTCCTGATCGCGCCAGATGGCAGCCTTTACTATCTTTCGCGAGGCACCGGCAGCGTCTATAAAATTGATTACTCTGATCAGCCTTCAAACAATGTGGCCCTTGCTGCCATGGGAGCTACTGCGACGGCGTCATCTCAGTACAGCATTCTGTTTCCTGCGGGCGGGGCAAATGATGGGGAACATGATGGAAACAGCTGGGCACAGGGTGGCGGCTGGAATGACGATTCTGCTGGAGCATTCCCTGATGTGCTGCAAATCGATCTCAACGCCACACGCACCATTTGCGAGATAGACGTATTTACCCTGAAGGATGATTACAACTCCGGGTCGACCGTCACTGATGCCACCACTTTCTCGCAATACGGTATTACCAGTTTTCAGGTCCAATATTGGAATGGAGCAGCGTTTGTCGACGTGCCTGACGGCAATGTCACGGGCAACAACTTCGTAAAGCGGAAGTTTGTATTCCCCTCAATCACCACCGACAAGATTCGCGTAGTAGTGAACGGTTCAGCTGGAGGGCAGTTCAGCCGAATTGTCGAGGTAGAGGCGTACGTGTGCTCATCGGTACCCACGCCGAGTCCAACACCCACGCCATCGCCAAGTCCAAGTCCAACACCTACGCCAAGTCCAACGCCAACACCGTGCACATCGAGTAACGTGGCGCTCGCGTCATTAGGATCAACGGTAATAGCTTCGTCGCAGTACAGTGGTTCGTATCCCGCGAATAGTGCGATTGATGGTGAGCATGACGGCAATGCCTGGGGATCCGGCGGAGGTTGGAATGACGCAAATGCTGGGGTCTTCCCTGACACTCTCGAGGTGAGCTTCAACACGGAACGCACGATTGGTGAAATTGATCTCTACACCTTGAAGGACGACTTCAATTCCGGTTCAACTGTGAATGACAGCACCACTTTTACACTCTATGGCATTACTGGTTTTCAGGTGCAGTACTGGGACGGCGCAGCGTTTACAGATGTGTCCGGCGGAAATGTGACCGGGAACAACCTCGTCAAAAGAAAGTTTGTTTTCGCTTCAGTCACGACTAACAAGATTCGGGTGCTGGTAAATAACTCTCCTGTTAATAGCGGTCATTTCAGTCGCATCGTTGAGGTTGAAGCTTTCGAGGTCTGTTCCGATCCGACACCAACACCAACTCCATCACCAAGTCCATCGCCAAGTCCAAGTCCGTCGCCGTCGCCGTCGCCAAGCCCTACACCGTGCTCTTCCACCAATGTCGCGCTCGCCAGCTCAGGAGCTTCAGTTATTGCCTCTTCGCAATATAGTCTGAACTTCCCGGCCTCAAGCGCGATTGACGGAGAGCATGATGGTAATAACTGGGCCACAGCGGGTGGCTGGAACGATGCTACCAACGGAGCCTTCCCTGACTCCTTACAAGTTAACTTCAATGGGAGTCAGAGCATCACGGAAATAGATGTATTCACGTTGAAGGACAACTTCAATTCCGGCTCCGCGGTGAACGACGCTACTACGTTCTCGCTCTATGGCATCACCAGCTTCAATGTGCAGTACTGGAATGGCGCTGCTTTTGTCGATATTCCCGGCGGCGTTGTCACCAACAACAATTTGGTTAAGCGAAAGTTCACTTTCCCGGCGATTACCACGGACAAGATCAGAGTGGTCGTTAATAATTCTCCAACCAATGATGCGCATTACAGCCGCATAGTCGAAATTGAAGCGTACGGTTGTCCGACTTTGCCTCCAGGTTTTTCGGCGTCACTGATCTCTGATCAACTCGTGAAGCCGATTACGATGGCCTTTGCTCCTGATGGACGCCTCTTTATCTGCGAGCAGGACGGACGAATTCGAATAGTCAAAGATGGGGTCCTGCTTCCTGATCCCTTCCTGACTCTTGCGAACATCGACTCCTCGAACGAACGCGGGCTGCTCGGGATCGCCTTCCACCCGGATTTCCAGACTAACCATTACGTCTATGTCGATTACACGGTAAACACCAACCCTGCCCACAATCGCATTAGTCGTTTTACTGCCAATGGTGATACGAGCAATCTCGGTACAGAAGAAATCATTTTCGAGCTGGAGGACCAGCGGATTTCTGCGGGACTGGGTGGCGCCATCAACTTCGGCGCCGATGGCAAGCTCTACATCATTGTGGGCACCAACGAATTCGATCCACCGTCGAACGATGCACAGGTGTTTACAAACTTCTGGGGCAAGATGTTGCGCCTTAATGCTGATGGTTCGATCCCGTCTGATAATCCCTTCTTCAGCGACGTCAATGTCGTAGGAACCAAGAAGGCTATCTGGGCGTCAGGTTTGCGTATGCCATTCACTTTTGCGGTGCAGCCGGGCACCGGAAGGATGTTTGTCAACGACGTGGGTGAGAATACATGGGAAGAGATTAATGATGCGCTTGCTGGCTCCAATTATGGCTGGCCCAATGTTGAGGGGATTGCGAACAACCCGAGTTATCGAGATCCGATTTATGCGTACGGGCACGGTAGCGGCAACACGGTTGGGTGTTCGATCACCGGGGGGACGTTTTATAACCCTGCCAGCAATCAATTCCCCGTGTCCTATACTGGCAAATATTTCTTTTCAGATTTTTGCAATGGCTGGATAAATGTTCTCGATCCACAAAACGGAACCTCCAGCGTGTTCGCGACGAAACTCGACTTTCCCCTAGCTCTGTCAGTGGGTCCAGACGGGAGTCTGTACTATCTCCAGTACGGCGGGTCGGTACATAAGATCAGCTATTCGCCATAGCAACGCCCAAGCATCTTCTGTTGATTCAGGGAGTATCGGGTAGCCACGTCACCCTTCCCGTCTCTAGCGAATAGACCGCTCCTACCACTTTCAGTTTTCCATGCGAAACCAGTTCGGCTAATACCGGAGTTGACGTGCGGAGTTGTTTCACCACCATCTCGACGTTGACTTTCACAGCGTTCTCTACCGGGTCGCCTGGCAAACCACGAGTCTTTTCTACAGCCGGACGCAGCAGATCGATCAGCGCTCCGATATGACCTGCTGCTTCTCCGCCCTCGATCGCCGCGGTAACGGCGCCACAATGTTGATGGCCCATGACTACCAGCAAAGCAACATGCAAGTGTTCCGCGCCGTATTCCAGGCTACCGAGTTCGATATCTGACACTACGTTTCCAGCTACGCGGACGATAAACAGGTCTCCGAGACCCTGATCAAATATTAGTTCAGGAGGGACACGCGAATCTGCGCAGCTCAGAACCTCCGCGTGCGGATGTTGGACAGAAACAAGTTCGCGCTGTCGCGTCGCAGTTTCGTGAGGATGTTGGTAACGATGAGCTATGTGATGTGCATTCCCGGCTTTCAATTCTGCCAGGACAGAATCGGCCGTCACTCCATCTACCCTCTTCTGTCCCGGACCAAAAATAGCCAGAGAGCAGAACAATAAAGACCCAATTGCCAAGTTGAACAGACGCTTGATAGTCATGGCCTTAGTCACCTCACTAATTTCAAATGCGAGGTCAGGGCTTCGCCCCCGCTAATCCACCTAGTGGTTACCGGTTATCCCGCGCCAATGACTGACGCGGGAAACCTAACAACCAAGGCTCATACTCGTCGCTAAAGTTCACCTAAGGCAAGCCCTCAGCTGAACGCGGGCGCCATTTCTTCAATTTGCTTGCGCCCGTCGGCACTGAACTGACCCACGGTTGCGAGAAACTTCGGATGGATCATGGCCGACCCAAGATAGGTCCAACGCAGGGCCTGTAATTGAATCGTGCGAAATTGGTCCTGTTCAGCTTTATTTAGAATTCGCCCAGTGGCGCGTTGCAAAGCCTGCAGATCAAATTCAACTTGCTGATTCAGCCCACCGTCGACTAAGCCTCCGATAGACGCGTAATCGCCAAGGCCTTTTTCAATCTGAGCTGGAGTCAGATTGTCGGTCAGTGCCTGGACCATCAGCGTGTCAACCTTAGTGTGTTGCGCCTCTTCGATCCAGTGATGTCGCAGTAGGCTCTTAAATTGCGGATCGAGTTCGTTGTCGTCGCGAACGCTCTCGAGATAGTGTTGCTGGGTCGTCCATTCGATTCCGAGAATGACGAGCGCCACGCCCAACGGACTGTGAGCCAGGACGGCGTTTCCGATCTCCTCAGCCGGGCCAATGGTTTCGCAGTTGGTCACGAAGCCTGCGTTGAATTCCTCGGCGAATTCCCTGAACAACTGGATGTGCTTGGCCTCTTCACTAGCGAATTGCAAAAGTGCCCGGGTGCGATAGTCATCCTCATTCAGGTGCGGCCGCACGTGGTCCAGCACAAAAGGCAGAATGAATTCTTCGACTATGATGAATGTGCTTAGATAGCCATAGCCGCGAATTTGGTTGAGCAGTATCTTCTCGTCGCCGGTCAAGAACTGCATCGATTCAACTCGCGCCAGCGAGTCGGGCATAAAAGGCTTGGTGAAATCGAGGCGCTTGTCACCGCCAATGATGTCTTCGACGCGCCAATTCGCTTTTACCGAAGCTGCCAAAGTTTCCTGATAGTTGTATGTGGTCGTAATCATGATGTCTCCTTCAGTCTGTCTGGTTCAAAGCATTGCGGGTGTGCCGCGCTACAACTAGAATCATGAGGCGCATCTAAACGGCAGACCATGCTCGTGTGACCGAAGAAATTGACCAGGCGTCCAGAGCAAGCACTTCGTTTTGCCGCGAGTGCGGCTGCTTTTGCCGAGCGTCCAAAACCAGGGTTGTATCTAAGTTGAAGGGCGTCCTCCTGTCCCCACTCAAGTACAATGGCGTCGTAGAATTAAAGTATTCGCTCGTGCTGGGACCGCAGGCGTCCCCGCCTGCTACGTCGCTAAAGGT
>QHXL01000308.1 GCA_003222935.1 Acidobacteriota bacterium | reverse complement strand
CTAAACCGACGTTCTACCTGGTTGTTGCCAGTCACCACACCACCGGGCACATCCACAAACTCCGTTCCATTCCAATATTGCACCTGGAAGGCCGTGGTTCCGTATTTCGTGAATTGCGTCTCCTCATTCACAGCGCTGCCGGAGTTGAAGTCATCCTTGAGCGTGTAGACCACGATCTCGTGGATCTTCTTAGCGCCCGCGAAGAGCACCTGGACGCTATCCGGAAACACTCCCGCCGTGGCATCGTTCCATCCTCCACCAAGACCCCAGTTGTTGCCATCATGCTCGCCGTCAATCACACCGATTGCTGGATAGTTTCCGTTGTACGCCGAGGATGCGATTGCAGTCGCCCCGAGCGACGCCAGGGCCACATTTACCTTATTGCACGGCGTGTCCGTAACCACCTCAAAGGGTTGGTCCACCGGGGTGGCTGCATTGTAATTCCCTTCACCTGCCTGCGTTGCGCGTACCACAACAGTTCCCGCGCCGTTGATTGTCACAGTATTCCCGATGAGACTTGCCGGCCCTGATTCAATACTGAATGTAACCGGCAGACCAGATGAGGCTGTTGCACTGACAGTGAAAGGCGGTGCTCCAACCGTCTGGTTTCCCAGGGCAGCAAAGGTGATGATCTGATTTGCCTTCTCTACTGTCAGCAGCCCGGAACCATTACTCGCACTTAACTCTGCGTTACCCGCAAATTGGGCTGACACTGCTCCGGGATAGACGCCGGCGTTAACACCGCTGAGACTGACATTACTTAATGTCGCAACTCCATCATTACCGGTCGTAGCAGATCCTACAGCGGCGCCATTGAGAGTGAAGGAGATCAGCTTACCGTTAAGTCCGGCGCCACTCGCCGACAGCGTTGCTTTCAGGGTGACCGTCCCGCCATAGATTCCGCTGACAGAATCAAGCGACACAGAAGAGACGGTCGCAATCGGACCACTCGGCCAGAAGCCACCTTCGATCTTGAACACACCGCCACTCGAGGTGCCCACGATACTCTGCCCGATCGTGCCTTCGACCTGTTGTGTTTCGGCGGCACTCTTGCCACCACCGCCGGCAACAACAGACTGCGTGATCTGTTGGGCCTGAACACTCAGCCCAAACAGGAAACAGATCAACAGGGCGTGAAGGGACAGGCGGAGTCCTAATTGGTCGCAAGCCCGTACGAGTAACGATGTAATGATTGCTGTCTGTCTCATATGTTCCTCGAACTCTCGCTTAGTACACACAGCGGTACGGGAGTGACGCACCGTTGTGAACATTCAACGGCGGACCGTCAAAGTCGGGTATCACAGTAGGGGTGGACCAGGTTCCCCAGAGGTTCTCGCTGAAATGGTCGGCCAGCCAACCTTGCGCTAATCCATCAAAATAGTTGAAGGCGCTATCAGAAAACGTCAGCATTACGTCCGCGCTGTTGCCGACGCGAGCCTGCATGTTTTTGCAGGTTTGAATTGCGCCGGTTGCTGTATAGAAAAGTGCCGCCGGCTGCATCGCCGACACGCAGAGGCGGCCGCCCGCCAAGGCGGTGAATCCAGTTCGACACGAGCTGGAAATTGTTCCTGTAACAATCAGGTTTTTGCCGACACCGACATCGCCGGTTGCTTGCAAGTCACCGCTGATAGCGGCGTTGCCATTGTTCTTGAGATACAAACTCGCCGCGACGCCACCAAGCTGCACGGCGTTGCCTGCATTGGTCGCGTTAAGTGCGGTCTGCGCGTTGATGGCATTGGTTGCGCTGAGTGCGTACAGCGCATTAATAGCAAACGGCACGTCGGTGATTGGCTGGCGAGGAGCAAGGATCGTGAACGCACCTGCACCACCGCTGGGCCTGACACCGATTTCGAAGAATCGAGCTTTGAGGTTGTTTGTAAAGGTGCTGCTGAAAAACAGTGGCACGGTGAAGACGCCAGTTGTTACCTCCACATTACTAACCGTAATGAGATCGGTCTGGGCTGTACCGTTCGTCACTGTGTCATAAGCCACGAACTGTAGATCGTAGTTTCCATTCGTGGTGGTACCGCCGTCGCTGAGTCGCCCCTGGTACGTTATGGTTGAACACTGAGGCGTGGCGTTGGTGACATTCAATTGGGTGGTGTCCAGGAACCAAAAAACGCCTGGTGGAATCGCCCCAAATTTAATCGTAAAGGCGTTGCCATGAATGCCGGGAAGGAAAGTGTTTATTTGCTGGCTGTACACTATAGGCCCTGGAGAAAAGAAATTGTGTGACGATATTCCTCTAGGTAAGTTGGCGCTGACGTTGCTCGTATTCGTGTACCCGAAAACCACATCCACTTCTGTTGTCACTAAAACCGTCTCGCCAGCACTGTGCGCGTAAGCAAGAGGAATCGGAGAAAAAATTCCGAGCAGGGCTCCCCCACCCCCCCGGCGCGCGATCGCATATTTTTCCTCGGTCGCACCACCTGGATTAACAACGAGGCTCGCCCAGTCAGGCGTCATGTTGCCGCTGGTGAAGCTGAGAGAGGTTGCGCCCACCGCCTGAGATGAGGCCAAAGTCTCTGTTATGGTCTGATGATTCGGCTGGATGCAGGCTTGCGGAATCACCTCCGCCCGCCCATACGAGAAGCATGTCAAGACAATCAAGGTTAAGAATGTTCCGGTCGATACCGTGCGCGGCAAATGGATCGTTTGTTTCATGCTTCTCTCACTTTCAAAATTGAGTGCTAATCGCTTGCTCTCGTGGCGATGAAGTCAGTACCGAAACGCGGTAGTGTCGGGTCCTTTGAAAATTATTGGGCTGAAGTCGTAGAGCAACCCGACGCTACCGCGTTTCAGTACTGACTTCATCGCCACCCAGTTGGCTTTTGCATGCGCCTCTTTCGCTTGTGGTCGCCTCACAACAAGCGAGAGAGTTCGGGCACACGAACAAGACGCCAGTATCAGTCTCGGCAAAATGGGCGGTGCCGTTCTCAACCAGTTGATAGATGGCGCGGTGACTGAGGTCCAAAATGATGGCCGCCTGTTCTGTTGTGACCATCAGTTCGTTGCAACTCGAACAAACAATGTGTTCGACATGTTCCGGTTGATGAACTACCAACCGGCGTTCAGTTTCGACCAGGATTTCGGTTGTGCGTTTGATTTCCATCTGTTATCACTTTGCAGTCAACCCATTCAAACCAGTTCTTTCCTCGACGGCCGCTGGTTTACAAGCTTCGGTAGAAAAAGTCCTGATAATTAGCCGGAAAATATTTCGGATAAGAGTTCGGATAGCGTGAAAGACCCTCAATCAAACGAGTCTTATGAATTCGGCGGTTTCTATCTCGACGCCGAGAAGCGTCGGCTGTGGCGTGGCGAGGAACTAATTCCGTTAACGCCAAAGGAATTCGAACTGCTGCTCACCCTGGTAGAGAACGCCGGGCGCGTTCTGGAAAAGGATGAGCTGCACGAAAAAATCTGGAAGGAGACTTTTGTCGAAGATGGAACGCTAACGCGCAATGTCTCCTGGTTGCGAAAGAAACTGGGTGTAGGAGATGAAGGCGTAGACAAGTTCATCGAGACTCTTCCGAAACGCGGTTATCGATTTTTGCCGGAAGTAATAAAGAGTCCGAGGGCCAACCTGCTCGTTGTCGAGGAACAAACGCGAACACGAATACAGGTGCAGGAAACTATTTCCCTGACTGAAACCCCGGTGATCGCAACCGCGGCGCTTAGTTTAGGCGAGGGACAGAAAAGGACAACTGTACCCGGATGGCTTTGGCTCGTACTTGGTGTTGTTACTTTCGCGATGATCGGACTTGTCGCGTTCCAGAAATGGTTCACTCGAGTCGAACCCAAAATCATCCGCGTCTCCAATGTCACTCCTTTTTCCAGCCTGCCAGGTCGCGAAACTCTTCCTTCATTTTCACCCGACGGCAAACAGATCGCCTTCGCCTGGAACGGCGGCGAAGGTGAGGTGCTGGATGTGTATGTTCGACTCGTCGGTACAGGCGAACCAGTCCGCTTAACCCGGGGCGAAAAGGATGCCCTCTTCCCTCTTTTTTTCCCTGATGGAAAACATGTGGCCTACTTTCGCTCCTTCCCCGAGACGAGTGTGATTTACGAGGTGCCTGCGTTGGGCGGCGCTGAGCGCAAGATTGCGGAGGTTAGGTCGGGAGGCACAAGCTTCTCACTTTCGCCGGACGGGAAGACGATTGCTGTTGCCGACACTGATTCGTCCAGCCCGAGAACTGGGATCTTTCTCGTGAACTCCGAGAACGGCGCGAAACAACGTCTTACCACGCCGCCCGATGATCTGGTGGACCAGGAGCCTCATTTTTCGCCTGATGGAAAATTCATTGCCTACGTGCAGTCGGGCATGGGCGACAAGGATCTATATATTGTCTTAGTTAACGGGAACTCATTGCCTCGCCGTTTGACCTTTGACAAAGCGAGTCACATAAGAGGTCTGACGTGGACAGCGGACGGAAAACACATCATCTTCTCCTCAAACCGGGGCGATGTGGCTGTATCAAATCTCTGGCAGATTTCGGTGGACGGTGGTGAGGCGGCTCCGATCTTGACGAGCAGCAAGAATCCGTATGGTCCCGCTGTGTCAATTGATGGAAAACGGATCGCTTACGTAGAGGAGTCTGAAGACGTCAATATCTGGCGGCTCGACCAGTCTGCCAGTGGGAATGGCAATAAGAAGCTCATCGCGTCGGCCCGCTCGGATCATAGCCAGCAGATTTCGGAGGACGGTAAGAAGATAGCTTTCGTATCGGATAGAAGTGGCGATTCAGAGATTTGGGTGACCAATGCGGACGGCTCAAGCCCGCTGCAATTGACCACGTCAGGGAGCGCTGGTAGTCCTCGGTTTTCGCCCGATGGCAGGTTTATCGCTTACGGGCGTACGCCTGAAGGCAAGGATGATATTTTCGTTATTAGCAGTGACGGAGGACAGCCTCGACTGCTTATCAATAACGCGGCTCGTGACATATTGCCTGCATGGAGCGCTGACGGCCGCTTTATCTATTTCGCATCGAATCGCAGCGGCGACTTTCAAATTTGGCGAATGCCGGCAGAGGGTGGAGAACCAACTCAGATCACTCGCCAGGGCGGCTTCGAAACGTTTGCCTCACCCGACGGCAAAGTGATTGTTTATTCGAAGGGTCGGGGCACGCCGGGATTATGGACCGTTGGGATTGCAGGAGGCGAAGAGCAGCCCGTCGCG
>QHXL01000307.1:19292-24798 GCA_003222935.1 Acidobacteriota bacterium | reverse complement strand
GCCTCACGCAGGGCCTCTTCGGCTTTGCGCCGCGTACTTATGTCGCGAGCGATTCCCTGAATACCGGCAGGTTGAGAGCCCCTTGAAATCAGTTTGTTACTGGTTTCGAGTGTTACCACCCGACCTGCCTTCGTAACAACTTCCACTTCATAGTTTGTTCGTTGATGTCCGGAAGTCAACAACTGCTCGCCAACAATTATTGATTCCGACGCAAGCAGATCAGCAATGTTCATCTGCAATAGTTCTTCCTGCGTGTAACCGAGAATCACCTCCGCGACGTTGTTGATAGAAGTGATTTGACCGTCGAAGTCGAGCAGGTAAACAATGTCGTTGGCGTTCTCCACCAATTCACGATAGCGCTCTTCACTTTCTCGCAAAGCATCTTCGGCAAGTTCACGTTCGCTCAACGTTTGTATTGCTGTTGCTTCCGACTCAGCCAGTTCATGTGCTGACCGCTCAGCGCGTGCGCGCGCATGAACTTCCGCTCGAGTAACCGCGAAGAAGAGCCAGCTCAGCAATAATCCGGCGGCAAATGTATAGGGCAGAAACGCGCGGTTTGAAGCAAGTTCGAACGACGGTTTACTCGAATAGACAATGGTCCATGTGCGCCCCGCAACTTGCTGCTTGGAAGTCGTTGCGAGATGGGCCTTACGCTCTTCGGGCGGAGAGTTGTGAAGTAGATTTTCGGGCCTGACCTGATCGCCGTCGTAGATCGTAAAGCTTACGTCGAAGTTGTTTTCAGCCAGTATTGAAGCGAGGAAGTCATCGGTTCTAAATGGACTGTAAACGAATCCGACCAGGGCTTCGCGTCGGGCGTCGACGCTACCAACATCGGCGCCGTGTTTATATACCGGCGCATAGATCAAGAAACCAGACTGTTTGCTTTCGGGCTCCTGAATGAGTGTCACTTTGCCTGACGCTGTGGGCATTCCGGTGTCGCGTGCGATCTCCATTGCCGCACGACGAACTGGCTCGCTAAACATGTCGAAACCAATCGCGACACTGTTGCGATTGTCCATTGGTTGCAGATAGATGACCGAGGTGTAGACGGCGCGCTCGAATTCCGGCCAGATCTTGAAGTCGCGAAAGCCCTGACTTTTCATCTGCTCGATCAAACCCGCACGCTCGTCCGGACGAAGCTTTTGTGAATAGCCAATGCCTTGAATGCCGGGATAATTCCGATCGAATTCTTGCGCATCAACCGATTCACTAGCCGCAAACAGACCAGTACCGGCGCGCAGCAACGCGATCGACGTTTGGACACGGAGTTTAATCCGGTCGTCGATTTCCTGAACGGCGCTGTTGAAACGACTTTGGTCCTGATCGTTCGCGAGTTTGGAAAAGTAGAACGAGATAAGAAAAGTGAACGAAAGCCCCAGGGCAAGAATCAGATAAGGAAGAAAGACGCGTGGCGCGTAGGGCTTTTTATCTTTCGGTTTAGGGGAGAGCATCAAGCTGGTCTGGACAAACTGATCGATGCTGGGGCGAGCAACGCTATTACTACATATACATTTATTAACGGACCCGACTCGTGCGACGACGAAGAAAATCGATCAGCACAAACTGAGACAGGTTACCCGGATTGGCGAAATAAGCCTTACCGTTAGTCATCGCGGACATCTGCTTCACGAAGTCGACCAGGTAGTAATCACTGGCCAGCATGAAAGTATTAATCATTATACCGGCTTTTCGACAAGCCTGGACTTCTTTAAAGGTTTCGGTCATCACAAAGGGATCGCCGCCCATGGAATTTTTGTACAGCCGGCGTTTCGGCCCAGTCTCCTGCGAATGACCTTTCGGCGCCGAGGGCCGCAACGATTCGTCGATGAAGCATGCTGTTGGTTTGCCGTCAGTAACCATCACGATCTGCTTCATCTCCTTGCGCTGAGCCTGAAGCAGGCGTCGCGAGAGTCGCAGTCCCTCGGCGGTGTTGGTGTGATACGGACCAACCTGGGTAGTTGCCAAACGTCCAAGCGGAAGTTCTTCAGCCGTGTCGTGGAACAGGACCACCTTTAATGAGTCGCCGGGGTATTGAGTGCGAATTAAGTGCGCCATCGCCAGGGCGACTTTCTTAGCCGGAGTGAAGCGATCTTCACCGTAAAGAATCATCGAGTGTGAACAGTCGAGCATCACAACCGTCGCGCATGACGATTGATAGTCGCACTGGTGAACGTAGAGATCCTGGTATTCAAGATTTAGAGGAACAGACAGTCCCTCGCGCTTAATTGCGGAGAGGAGCGTCGCGTTCACATCCAGATTGATCGTGTCGCCGAACTCATAACGCTTACTTGCAGCAGCGGCTTCGACCCCGGTCGATAGATAGACTGTGTCGTGACGACCGGCAGCACTCTTTCCCAGGCTGCCTAGAAGATTTCTGAGCGTCTTGTAGCCGAGAAAGTCGAGGCCCTTTTCGGTCACTTCAAACCGAACGTCTCGCGGAAGCGGGTCGGAGATCTCGCCTTGTCCGTTACCCTGCCGACGTTGCTCGTCCGCGGGCTGCTGTTCTTCGTGCAGATTGAGGTAGCCTTCTTCAACAAGTCGTTCGATCAGCTCGTTCAGTAACTCTTCGAGTAATGAACCTTTAAACTTGCCCTGGTTTTCCGCGAGCATGTCGCGCACTTGTTGTTCGTTGACGAGACCCTTCTCCATTAATGCCTGGAGGAGTGCGGCTCTCAATGCGTCGAGCGACGTGTCCGTCTGTTTGCGCTGGCGAGTCCAGTAGTAGTCATCGTCGTAACCCGATTGGAGCAAAGTATCCGACATGGCATCCATCAGCTCACCAAGATTGATCGATGTAACGTCGAAGCCTTTGAATTTGGAGTAGCGGGTGAATTTCATTGCCGATTTCCAGTTGCCGATTGCCGATTTGGATTGGTGCTTTGTATTTTACGCTTAGTACCTTGTTCCTTGTTTCATTCGTCCTTTTGCTTTTCAGTGCTCCAAGCCAATTTGATGGGAAACACGCTTTACTTCAAATCGGCAATTGGCAATTGGAAATCGGCAATCAAGAGTACTTCCCTGACTCCGTCAGGTCATCGTAGATCATTCCTCTACGATCCTTTTTAGCCTTTGTGATGGCCGCGTAACCGCCCTCTTCATTTCTACTGATCTTATTCTGGGCGTACAGACCTTCCAGCACAAACTCGCAGGCCGCGACTAGACTTCCACTTTGTGACTGATCGAAATCAAATGGAATCAAAGCGGTCTCGAGCAGGTCAGGTACTGCCTCGATTAGCGTTCGACATTCTTCCGCACTAGCCGTGTCGGCAAGCAGAAGTTTATTGCCCTGGTCGAACCATTGAACTGTTGGAGAGAAATCGATTCCGACAAAGTAACCCTCAAAAACTTCACCGGCAGCTCGTTTAATCAAATCTCGAGCGACGCGATCTGCGCCGAGTTGCTCGCCTTCATACTCCAGCTCCATCTTTCCGGTCATCGCGGGAATCGCGGCGTAGATATCTGAGACACGAGGAGCGATCGTCTGTTCGGAAGTTAAGAGTGAACGTCGCTCGGCGTTTGAAACGACTGCTTCCATCACCGAGATTGGTAGTCTTTGTGAAACACCCGAGTGCTTGTCTACACGACTGTCGTCGCGTGCTTCGAACGCGATCTGTTCGACAACTTCGCGAATAAACTCGGCGATGACTATCCGATTTGGATCAGCGAAGCGTTCGGTCCAGGCTTCTTGTTTTGTGATCTCAACTGCAGTCTGCAGCTCCTTTGGATAGTGCGTGGTGATTTCAGAACCGATGCGATCTTTGAGGGGCGTGATTATCTTGCCGCGCGCTGTGTAGTCTTCGGGATTAGCGGAGAACACGAGCATGACATCCAACGGCAAACGCACGGGGTAGCCCTTAATCTGCACGTCGCCTTCCTGCATGATGTTGAAGAGACCGACCTGGATCTTCCCCGCGAGATCAGGGAGCTCATTGATCGCAAACACACCGCGATTGGCCCGAGGTAAAAGTCCGTAGTGAATCGTCAATTCATCACTCAGCAGATGTCCGCCTTTGGCGGCTTTGATCGGATCGACGTCGCCGATTATATCCGCGACGGTTACATCGGGTGTGGCAAGCTTTTCAACGAATCGTTGATCGCGGCCTATCCAGTCAATCGGAGTAGCGTCGCCTTTCTGTAAGAGTGTCTGTCGGCCGAACGCCGAAATCGGTCGATATGGATCGTCGTTAACCTCGGAACCGGCGATGATCGGAATTGTCTCGTCCAGAAGGTTAGTGAGCTGTCGGATAATCCGACTCTTCGCCTGACCGCGAAGGCCCAACAATATGAGGTTGTGACGCGAAAGAATCGCGTTGACGAGTTGCGGAATGACGGTTTCGTCATAACCAACAATTCCCGGGAAAAGCTTCTCGCCGGCTCGCAGTTTTCGAATCAGATTCAGGCGCAACTCGTCTTTGACGGAGAGAGTTTCGTAGCGAGCAGAGCGGAGTTCGCGGAGAGTTCTTGGATAATCCATTGTTCGGAGAGTGTAACTAGAAGAATTAAGTATTGCGAATGTCCGCTATGCTTTAGCTTGTCGTGACGAACAAAAGACGCCCCCTAAGATAACTACTTGAATCATCTCAGCAGACTTCTTTTTAGCGTCACGACAAAGCAGTCTTGCAAAATTTTTCGACGCGTAGCGTCGGGTGAGTGTAGACCGGCTTTCCAAAGCCGGAAACTAGAAGTTTTGGATTGGAGGAAGCGCAACGCTAATAGCCAAGATGGAACCTCGAATATCGTGGCGACCAGTTTTCTTAAACTCATGCGTCGCTATGCGACGCGATTGTGTTTCCTCATCTCCCGGCTTTGAAAAGCCGGTCTAAACTCAACCGACGCTACGCGTCGAAGAGTTTTGCAAGAGCCTCTAAAGCATATCGGACAACTTGCCTTCGACATCTAACTTCTCCAGGTGAGCAAGCACAGCTCGTTCAGCTATCGCATAGGCTTTGGGTGAAACGTCGGTGTAAACAACTTTCACGATCTCCTCAGGCGAAGTGACACCCGAACGTACAGCTTCGAGAATCTTTTCTTCACGGTCGAGTCGATGAGTTATGTACTCGTCAATCTTTCGATATGGCACGATTGTCGGTGGGCCATGTCCGCCAAGCAGAAGTTTTAAATCGGGGAGTGACCGCACCAGCGCGAGCGAATTAAGGTAGTCGATCATGTTGCCTTCAGGCGGATCGATCAGAACAGAACCCAGTCCGACGATGTTGTCACCGGTTAGCAGCACACCGCGTTGTTCATCGTGGAAGCAAAGGTGACCACGAGCGTGCCCGGGAGTGTGAAGAGCCCGCAGTTCAATCGAAGGGTCGCCGCGTAATGAGATCACACTTTCGTGTTTGATAAGGCGGTCGACTCGAACGTCCGAAAGTGCTTCAGCGGTTTGCTCATGAGCTGCGACGGAAACGTTTCCCTCTAAATGTTTCTTGAGCGCATTCACTCCGGAGACGTGATCAGGATGAAGGTGAGTAGGAATGATCTCTCGTACACTGCGACCCTCTGC
>QHXL01000307.1:14160-19241 GCA_003222935.1 Acidobacteriota bacterium | reverse complement strand
TTTTGAGTTGTAGACGAGATAGCAATTGGTGTGTGTGGCTGGTGGTCTTGTGGGCGTGCGAATCGGAAAGAAAATGTAATTCGGTCGAAACTCGATTCGCCTGACGCTTTGTCCTTGAGCCTGCGGAGTCGCGAGAAATCTTTCAACGAGATCTGAGGTTAGGCCATGCGACAAAGTTTTCAACGCGTGCAACGTGGGCGGAACAGCGAAGGCTTCGGCGTTCAGCCAACGACTGAACCCATTGGCCGCACTAACCCATTCACCGGAGGCAAGCTCGCCCGGGATTACGTTCGGTTCCTGCTTTGCGGGACAGGTGACCAGGAAAAACCAGGTGTCGAAACGTTTGGGGCTAAAAGGTGGAGTAACCCAGCGACCAACGAACGTGAAATCGTCCGCGTCGAGATACAGTTCATAGTGCGCTAGTAACGTGGGCCACGACATTCGACCCGACTCGAGGTCGTCCAGTAGGGAAACTCGCTGGCCTTTAGTTAACTGTTTAGCGCCGCGGGCCGCCAGTACTCCGAGTTCTTCAAACAGCTCACGGGCGGCTCCGCTGATCATGACGGACGTTTCCGGGTTGGGGGAGTTTTGGACTGTCACTTCCGTGTCCGTTTCGTCGAGCTGCCCGCCCGGAAACGCATGGAACCCCCCAAGAAACGCCAGTTTGTCGCTGCGCTTCACCCAGTAAATTTCAGGATTAGTGGAATCTGTATTCTGGCGTAAAAGAATTACTGCGGCGGCGTCTTTTGGAGTCGGCATAGAAATGTCCGATAAACTTCAGTTTGTCGTTTGGTTTCGCTAGTTAAGACTTCGACAAACTAAAGTTCGTCGGACATTTGAAACTACCAGCGAAATCTCTCGCCGTCGCCGGGACCCCAGGGTACACCTCGCATGTGGTAGCCCCCTTCCTCCCAGAAGCCGGCCTCATCGTGTTCGAGGAACCGCACGCCCTTAACCCACTTGGCCGACTTCCACGCGTACAGCTGCGGAATGATCAATCGAACCGGTCCGCCATGTTGCGGAGGAATTGGTTGACCGTCATGGGACCAGGCGAAGAGCGAGTCGGCATTAAGAAAATATTCGATAGGGACGTTTGTGGTCCAACCGTAGTCGTGGGCCAAAGCGAGCACAAATTTCGCTTCCGGTTTTACGCCGGCGAGTCGGGCTACTTCGCGAGTAGCAACGCCACCCCAGACATTATCGAGACGAGACCAGCGGGTGACGCAGTGAAAGTCAGCGTACACGCGCACCGGCGGAAGCTGCATGAATTCATCGAGTGACCATTTCACCGGGCGCTCGACCAGGCCGTCAACTTCGAATGTCCAGGTAGCAAGATCAACTTCCGGCGTTCCATGAGCGTCGAGTACGGGCCACTTCTTCGTGCGCGATTGCCCGGGCGGCATTCGATTGTCGCGCCGCGTGTCAGGGCTGATGATGATGTCCGAATCATCGAGCTCTTCAGGTTTACGCGGATCTGTTGTTTGATACTCGGGATCGTTGAAAAGGTTATTGAGGAAACTCATAGGCAAAGCCGGACTTTGTACTTAGTACTTTGTGCTTGGAACTTTGTAGCCGCACAAAGCACAAAGATCAAAGCACAAAGCACAAAGATCACTTCTTCGCATTCCGTTCCGCCAGTTCCAACAGCTCAGCCGGCATCCACTTCCCTACCGCTTTCGTTGTTGCTTCATTTATGCCGACGTTGCGGTTGTGCCAGTCGTCTCTATCGCCTTCCGGCCCACGCGCGCGCTGGTAGTTTTCAGTCTGTTCCAAACTCAAAATGATTCCGTCAGCAATTTCTTTCCAATCCTGAAACTGAATGCCGCGTCGAATGATCGGCAGACCGGCGGTCCAGTCTTCTTCAGGCGCCTTGTCGTCCTGTTCAGGAATTGTCAGGGTGTTAAGCGGCGGGAAGCTGCTGTTAGAAAACTCCTTCACGATGAAGTCTTTGATTTGTTTGTATGACCAATCCGGATGGGCAACTCTCGCCGCCTGCGCGCCGCGAAAGAGGTCAGAAACGGTTGGGTTTTGCTGATCCATTTCAGAATCACCTTTCTTACTTATTTCATTAGGGCGGTTATTGAAGTGAATACCTTACACGCGGAAAACCATAGGTTCAAATGCAGGTGAATCCCGGCAACCGGTTTCGCTAAACTCATGCGTCGCTAAGCGACGCCCTTCTGTCGCCCTTATCTCCCGGCTTTGAAAAGCCGGTCTAAACTCAGCCGACGCTACGCGTCGAAGAGTTTTGCAGGAGGCTCTAAAACATATCGGCCATCTGCTTAAACTGTGGATGGATGTTTGAGTCGTTAAAAACTAACGCCTGTTGAGGCGCCAGTTCACTAAGACCAACACCGTCATCGTGAAGGTGATCCCGGCAGACAACAAACAGAACTGGCAAAAGTGTCGGATAACAAAGGCCTGCAAATAGATGAGCCAGAGACTAACCAGGCACATCGCCAACACCACAGGCAACAACAACTGTCCCGCCAGCCGGTATCCGAAGACCGCCAGTATTGCCAGGCTGAAAACACTGAAGTAGGCGAAGGCGCCAATGGACGCCAAAGGGTAGCCGCCGATAACTGCGTACGAACTACTCAATACCTCCGAACAACCCGAGATAATCGTGCAGCGCACACTCTCGCCAGTTATGTGTTGGACAGTGAGGTAGATTGAGTCTGCGAGACCGACAAGAGAGAGTAATGCGATAGCGATGTAGAACAGGTTTCGGCGCTTCGCTGCGAGGCTTGACGGTTTCGAAAGCGTTGAACTTTCAATGGTCATTTGCTGCCGGAGAGTTCGCTGTTGATCAAGACTCGAAGTTTATCCGCGGGTAACGATTCAAAAGGTACTTCACGTCCATTCAGAAAAACTGTTGGCGTACCTTTGACGCCAAGATAGTGACCGCGTTTGCCGTCCTGAATAATGCGGTCAGCAACCGGGTCGCTATTTACATCCCGCTTGTAGCGTTCGACGTCTAATCCGATCTGTTTCGCATAGCCTTCGAAAATTGGACGTACATCGAATACTTCGTGCCAGTCCTTTTGATGTTCGTAGAGAAGGTCGTGCATCTCCCAGAACTTTCCTTGCAGCGCTGCAGCTTCAGCCGCACTGGCCGCCGCCATTGCATGCTGGTGAGTCGGAACCAGGGGAAACTCTCTGAATGTAATCTGCAATCGATCGCTAAACTCAGTCTGCATCTGCTGCAGGATCGGGTGAAGCAGTCCGCAGGGAGGACACTCAAAGTCACCAAACTCCTCCAGATGGACCTTGGCACTGGTTGGACCAAGTGTGTGTGGCGGTTCGGCTCCATTCACACCGGCAGTGGCTGGCGGTGGCGTCGTGTTACTAGCAGGTGTCCTATTCGAGATGGCGCCATGACCCTGGCTAGTCGCAGCCTTTTTCAGGTACCAGGCTCCACCAATGGCCACTGCCAATACCAGCAGAATGATAATGAAAGGAGTTTTACTTTTCATATGGGTCGAAGATGTTGTCAGACGACAACAGCAGCCAGTGTCGCAGCAAGTGATCTGAAGATATCGCGACCATCGCTCGATCCAAGTAAGTCTTCACAGGCACGTTCCGGATGGGGCATCAAACCCAGAACGTTGCGGCCACGATTGCAGATGCCTGCGATGTTGTCGCGCGCTCCATTTGGATTTGATTCCGCAGTCACGTTCCCCGCGCGGTCGCAATATCGAAATACAATCCGGTCCTCGTTCTGTAGTTCGTCGAGGGTTGCGTCGTCGCAAACGTAGTTTCCTTCTGCGTGTGCAATTGGAATGCGGAGCACACTTCCGCGTGTCAACTCGTTGGTAAAAGGACTGTCGATAGTTTCAGTGCGAACGTTCACATGTTCGCAAATGAAGTGGAGATCCCGGTTGCGAATCAAAGCCCCGGGGAGCAAGCCGGCCTCACATAGAATCTGAAAACCGTTACAGATACCCAAAACAAAACGCCCACTGTCGGCAAACTTTTTCACGGAGTTCATCACGGGTGAAAAGCGTGCGAGTGCCCCTGCGCGCAAGTAGTCGCCGTAAGAAAAGCCACCAGGAATGATCACCGCGTCGTAAGAGCTAAGATCCGTATCGCGATGCCAGATGAAATCGACTGGCTGACCCACGTGCTTTGAAATCACGTGATAAGCGTCGTGGTCGCAATTCGATCCTGGAAAAACTATGACGCCGAATTTCACGTTCCTAAATCTCCCTTAGTCAATCTAATAGGACCTCAGATTTTCAGATCTTAGATCTCAAACCTGCTTGAGCCCCTTGTTGGATCTAATCTTAATCGTTCTAATCTGAAACTTGAGATCTTCCTTGCATTACGACTCAATCTCTACTCGATACTCTTCAATAATAGGGTTCGACAGCACCTCACGGGCAATCTTTTCGACCGATTCCCGCGCCTGACTGTCGTCGACCGAACCGTCGAGCGCGATCTCGAAGTACTTCCCCTGGCGCACGTCGGAAATCCCTGAGAACCCGAGCAATTCGACGGAATGTTGGATCGCCTTACCTTGAGGATCCAGCACGCCTGACTTCAAGTTTACGTATACTTTGGCTTTCATCGAGGTTATTTATCTCCGTGAAAAACAAGACAAAATAATTGCGTGAAAATTAGCTGTTGGCTTAATATCTCCGCCTTGTAGCAAGAGGCCAAGGGCCTTCTGTCTTGATTGGCGCACAGGGGCGGTCGAGGCAGCCTAGATTTTCAAACTTCTTAGGAGAAACTTATAATGCAAAACCCGCCGCCCGTTCAAACCGGCAAATCCAGCACTGGATTAGACGAAAACGTCGCATCGCTACTGTCTTATGTCTTCGGCTGGCTTTCCGGCTTGATCTTTTTCCTAATCGAAAAAGACAGTCGTCTCGTCAAGTTTCATGCAATGCAGTCGATTTTGCTGAACGTGCTGATCGTTGTTCTCGCTATTGTTTTTAGCGTCGTCATTACCGTCCTGGTGCTCGTTCTGGGAATGGTTTCCGATTCACTCGCAGCTATTGCCGGCATTCTGTCTTATTTGTTGTGGCTGCTGCTCTGTTTGGTAATTCTCATTCTTTGGGTCCTGTGCTTGATTAAGG
>QHXL01000307.1:0-14073 GCA_003222935.1 Acidobacteriota bacterium | reverse complement strand
CGGGTAAGACCGGCGCGAGGCCGGTCTTACTTGAATACCCGTTCGAAGATCACATCAACATTTCTCAGGTAGTGATCGAGTGAAAAGACTCGTTCGATCTCTTCTGCTGAAAGTCGGGCGGTAATATCCGCATCGGCTTTCACCAGGGTCAAAAAGTCCTCGCCCTCGTCCCACACTCTCATCGCATTTCGTTGGGCCAACTCGTAAGCGTCTTCTCTGGAGATTCCAGTATTTGTTAACGCCAGCAATAGTTGACCGCTGAAGATCAATCCTCGCGTGGCGTTGAGGTTTTCGAGCATGCGTTTCGGGTAGACCACCAATCCTTCGATCAAGTTGGTTGCTTTTTGCAGAATGTAGTCGAGCGCAATACTCGAATCCGGCAGGACCACCCTTTCGGCTGAAGAATGTGAGATGTCGCGCTCGTGCCAGAGTGCAACATTCTCGAGACCTACGATGCTGTTCGCACGAATTGTCCGGGCCATGCCACAGATGCGCTCGGAGATAATCGGGTTTCGTTTGTGGGGCATCGCGCTCGAACCTTTTTGCCCTTTAGTGAAACGCTCCTGGGCCTCGCGAACTTCTGTGCGCTGCCAGTGACGAACGTTCAAGGCAAACTTGTCCAGCGATGACGCAATAATGGCGAGAGTACTAAGCCACTCGGCATAAACGTCGCGTTGAATTACTTGAGTGGAAACGAGAGCCGCTTTCAAACCCAGCCGCGCGCAAACTTTCTCTTCGACTGAAGGATCAAGGTGAGCAAAGGCACCTACCGCTCCACTAATCTTTCCCACCGCAACAACGTCTCGAGCTCGTAACAGTCGCTCCCGGTTGCGGCGCATTTCGTCGAACCAAAGCGCGAAGGTTAGACCAAACGAAGTTGGTTCAGCGTGAATTCCGTGAGTGCGACCGACCTGGGGAGTGTTCTTGTATTCAAAAGCTTTTCGCTTCAGTGACTCGATCAGTGCATCGACTTTTTTAAGCAGAATGTCAGTAGCGTCGCGAAGCAAGAGAGCATTTGCGGTGTCGACGACGTCGGACGACGTAAGACCGTAATGTACAAAGCGTGACGCTTCACCGATCGATTCGGCCAGATTTGTGGTGAAGGCAATGACGTCGTGATTGGTAGTCTTTTCGATCTCGTTGATACGATCGACCGAGAAGCTCGCGCGAGTTTTTATCTGCTCGAGAGCGTCGACGGGGATTGTGCCCATCTCGGCGTGTACTTCGCACACCGCAATCTCAACGTCGAGCCACTTCTGGAACTTGTTCTGTTCCGACCAGAGCGCCCCCATTTCGGGCAAGGTGTAGCGGGTTATCATTTATTATCGAAACACCATCCACAGATTACGTCGATTACGCAGATCATACTTACAAGTTGGAGCCCGACTTTTCCTTCAAAGAAATCGGTGTGATTTGCCGTAATCTGTGAATGATCGTTTTCCTTCTCCTCACTTCAAAGCGGTCGAATTCACCAAATACCTTGCTAATTTCCATTTTCCGTTCTCTTCGATAAGTGTGTAAGTTTCCATGGCTTCGCCACGCTCAAACTTGCTTTGATAAGTGATGATGAACACGTGACCTTTTGTTTGACCACTCGAGTTTTGTTGTTCAGTTGCAGAATGCACTACCCGGCTCTCAGCTTTACCGAGCTTTGTATGTAAAGTTTTGAGTATCTCGGTGGATTGCTCCTGAGTGGCATCCTTCTTCCAAAGCTCCGACGAGTCGTTATAAACCTTTTCATACTGCTCCTGGGCAATTTGCTCACTCACAGTACCGACAACCGATTCCACTTCAGCCGGTATCCCACTGCGCCTCGCTCCCTGATCACACGCTGATAAAATGAGTAGCGCTAAGAGACCAAAAACCAGCCTCCCCCTGCCTCCTACTTCCCTTCTCATACCTCTATCCAGGGCGTTGGCTCCTTTGGGTATGAAAGGCTGATCTGAGTTTCAGTCGGAAACAATGGCGCTCTTTCATAAAGTGCGACTTCCGCGTTGATCTTGGCGAGATAGGGATTGTTTGCGCGCTGTGAAAGGTGGGCCAACACAATATAGCGGGCGCAGCCGTCGAATCCATGCTTGAGCCAGTCAGCCAGATCTTCATTCGAAAGATGGCCGAGTCGCGAAAGGATTCTTTGCTTCAGGTCCCATGGATAATTGTCACAGGCCTTGAGCATGTCGCGGCTATGATTCGACTCAATGACGATAGCGGCGCAACCACGCAGTCGCTCGGTAACGAGGGTCGTCATGTGACCAAAGTCCATCAAGGTCGCGATCTTCACGCCTTGATGTGTTGCGGTGAAACCGAAGTTGTCTACGGCATCGTGTGGGATAGTGAACGGGTGAAAATCGATCTCGCCGATGCGAAATTCACGACTCGATTCGATCTGTTCAACCCGATCGCGAAGAGCTTTCACACGTCGTCGTGGCTCTTCATTGGCGACATTGAATTTTTCGCTGACGTACGCGTCGTGAGTTTGAGCGGAAATGTAGACAGGACAATCGACTGTGCCAAGTAATACTCGCAAGCCCCCCGCATGATCACCGTGTTCATGTGTCATGAGGATTCCGTCGAGACACTTAATATCTTCGCCCATCATGGCGAATCGGCGGGTGATCTCTTTTGCGCTTAAACCGGCATCGACGAGGACGCGTGTGTTGCCGGCTACTATAAGGACGGCGTTTCCAGTTGATCCGCTTCCAAGAACGGTAAGTTTCATCAAGCTCGCTCGATAACAATAGAAGAAAAGCGAGTTGAATTTACCACTTAAAGAAGGATTCTGCTATTGGACAGTTTGTTAACTCAAAGACAGCCGAGTTCGATCTACTTTGAAGCCATTGAGGTTTCCGAGTGCGCCAAGTGAGACAGCTTCAGATCGGAAATAAGTACGCGCAACTTCTCTCAAATCATCGGGCGTGGTCGAACGAATTTTCTCAACAACTTCATCCGGGGAAATTCGTCTGCCATGAACGATCTCCTGTCGAGCCAGGGTACTCGCCCGTGCACTGGATGATTCCAATCCCAACAGGATTGACGCGATTGCTTGCTCCTTCACAATTCGCAACTCTTCGTTAGTAACATCTTCGCGCACGGCTTCGCGCTTCATCGAGTTGTTCCGGCGACGTTCCAGCATAGACATTAAAAACGCCGACATCTGAAAACGAACTTCCACCCGCTCCGACTGAATATGCCAGTCCGCGTTCTTCGCGAATCTTCTGCCAGAGGCGACTCGAAGTCCCGCCCCCGATCACCGAGGCAAGCAAACTTGCCGCATAACGATTCTCGCTAAGTGCATCAGGCCAGGGTGTCGCGATTACCAGGTGAACTTGCTCCAACTCACTCTTCTGTTCGATCAGAATCGGTGCCGCCGGGCGCGGCCGCGGGTTGTCTATGAGGGTCGGCCTTGCAGCAGTTCCGCTTTCGCAACCATCGAAGGCTCGTCCAACTAAATCCAACAAACGCCTGTGATCGACGTTTCCAGCTGCGGCGATGACCAGGTTGCTGAAGGAAAACTCGCGAGCATGGAATGCCAGTGTGGTTTTGTGATCAAAGGTTGGAACTGTTTCCTTGGTACCTTCAATTGGACGTCCAAGGGGCTGATTCGGAAAGTAGGCCGCGTTAAAGAGCTCACCCAACAACTCGTCGGGAGTATCCTCGACCATCTTCATTTCTTCGAGGATGACTTTCTGCTCGCGCTCAAGGTCTTCCTGGTCAAACCTCGGGTGTGAAACCAAGTCGCCCAGAAGATCAACTGCTTCGGCCAGTGATGTATCCGCAACCTTTGTAGCGAATCCGATCATCTCATGGGTGGTGTAAGCGTCGAAATGTCCCCCCATGCGGTCGGTCTCGACTGCAATATCGCGAGCCGTACGGCGCTGAGTCCCTTTAAAAACCGCGTGTTCTATGAAATGGGAGATCCCGTTCAGTTCGGCTGATTCGTGACGCGAACCTCGCCGAACCCAAATGCCGACCGTCACCGAACGGAGCCCGGGCATATGTTCGGTTAAGACTGTTAGGCCGTTAGGTAATCTGGTCGATTGAACGTCGTCTATCATGGTTGGAAACCCAGGAGTTTTGTAATAAAAGGGGAAAGGCATCCTAGCATGGGGGAAAAGTCGGGGCAAAGTCGCGCAAATAACGCGGGACCATTCTTGACACCAATTCGTCGCTGACGGAGAATAAACCCCTGATTTTCATGGTTCCGGTAGACTCCTCGCCTGAACCTGTCCGTATTCAGACCGGTTGGGGTTATATGGTCGGTTGAAAGCGGGCGATCCCAGGAGACTATTTCGCACGTCAGATCGACTGAACGTTGTTCTCCCCACCTCGATTGCTTCCAACTGGGAGTCTTGTCCCGGAGGTTTTTTCGCATGAGAAGAGCATTAGGACTTAGCTTGTCTCTACTAGCTTTGACTGCGTTGGCAGTGGGCGACGCTTACGCCGGAGGTGCAAACAAATCCGGCCTGGCAACGATTACCGGTTCCGTTAGAGATAACACCGGGAAACCGCTCGCTGGCGCGCTGATCTCCCTGCTTAAAGAAGGCGTGAAGCAAACTGTTAAGGAAGCAAAAACAGACCGTGAGGGAAATTTCACGGCGAGAGTCCTTCCCGGTCGGTACGGAATCAAAGCCATCGCAAACGGTTTCAATGAGGTCGTGTTTGCTTCTGTCGAGGTCAAACCTGCCCAGGAGTTGATCTACCGCTTTAATCTCGAGCCTATAGGTTATGGCAACACTCTTCCTGAACGACGACGCGATCGTGAAGACGTGAAGTGGATTCTTCGATCAGCTCAAAGTCGACGTTCGATCTTCCAGGTTCAGGAAGGTGAAGACTCGACAATCAAAGCAGTAACTGCCGATAGTGCTGATGCACAACAAACGGAAGCAGTAGAAACCGCCGCCAACAAAGAAACTCCGAAATCCTCTTCTGATGCTCATTCAAAAACCACAGGTGTTGTTGAGACTTATTTTGCTACTGGTGCTTCTGGTGCACCCTATGCCGGTTTGAATTTTGCGGTTTCCAGTCCTGTGTCAGATGACCTAGAATTGATCTTTGTCGGACAGACCGGGGTTGGCCCAGACGCTCCTGAACGTTTTGAAGCCTCAACAAGATTCCGCGTTGGCGATCGTCATCGAGTGGGTATCACCGGCGCCGGACTTCTCCTGGGTGCTCCTGCCTGGACTAATCAGTTTGATAGTCAGCCAAGCGTCATGGGCCAGGTTGCAATGCGAGCCGTCGACGAATGGATAGTGCGCGACGGGATCGTCATCGTGATGGGACTCGACTACTCGCGATTCATCGGCGGTGGAGGAGCACACGCAGTTACTCCGCGCTTAGGAGTGCAGTTCGACGTTAATGCTCGCACTCGAGTGAAGGCCGCGTTCGCATCGGGCGGCGATGATGATGGCATTCAGAGTGTCGCCGCGTTTGAAGATGATCAGGTAGTTTTTCGCCAGCAGCCAATTCGACCCGTTGCTTTCATTGACGGGCAGGCAGTACTGGAACGAAGCCATCGACTTGAGTTTGGAATCGAACGAGTTCTTGACAACAATTCCAACGTCGAAGGCACGGCTTTTTTTGACACTACTTCCGGGCGTGGCGTCGGATTGTTGAGTGCGCCGGCAACAGCGTTCTCAGGCAATGTCGGCGAAACTTTTGCCGGAGTAGCAAATCAACAAGGTTCTTCAAGGGGTATTCGTTTGGTTTACACCAGACGTTTGAATCGTGTTTGGACCGCATCGGCCGGATATGCATTTGGACGCGGTCAGCGGTTATCGCCTTCTGGCTTTTCCAATCCATCCGAAATGTTTGAAAACGGCCTGTTTCAAACAGCGGCGTTGCAATTAGGTGCATGGTTTCACACGGGAACCCAGGTTCGCACCATATTGCGATTCTCGCCCCAAGCCACCGTATTCGCCATCGATCCATTCGCGGGAAGATTGGGCGTTTACGATCCATCGTTGAGCATTCAAGTTACTCAGGAGCTGCCAAGTTTTGGTTTGCCTGTGCGGGCAGAAGCCATTCTGGACGCGCGTAATTTGCTTGATGTTCAAACGAGCTCTGAGAGCGGAGAGGTCCTTACAATCGTCGGTAATAATAGGCGGTCTGTTCGTGGCGGTATCTCAGTCAGATTCTGATGATTGCGCTCATCGAGCAGTTTGAAGGTAAGTCTCCTACTCAAGTCCCCAAGAACTGCTCAGTACAACAGCGCACTCAATTGCTGTAGTCCATATTCTCGGAAAAGTCCGAAAAATTGGATTGATCATTGCTGCATCTTGCTACCGTTGATTTAGAGACTTTCGTTTCACTCAGGCTTTTGAGTGATTCCAAATTTGAGGTCCATGGTTGAAGAGAAAGTGCGGACCAGGTGGAACTGGGAACATACCTTGCTTAAGTTGTGTGGATCAGTCATTTCCACTCGGACTGAGGTGAATTGAGGAACAGTGAAAGGTTCAGTCTTTACAACCCGGACATGGTACTTGCTGCTCGGAGCAGCACTGCTGATCAGTGCCGGTGTCCTCAATTTCACCCAACGTGCTCGACATGAAACCCCGGCATGGGACGGTGTCGAGTGGACCGACACCCGCGATGGGATCATTGCCAGAAGCATTGAAAGAAACTCGGCGGGAGAGCGAGCCTGGTTACTTCCCGGCGACCGCCTGATTGGCATCAGCCTCGATCCAAATTCACGACCCGACGAGATTGCGCATGCCAAAGACGTCCAGATATTTCTTGACCAGGCAAGCATTGGCGGCCAGATTCATTACCTGATGGAGCGGCCTTCCTACCCGGAAGAAACTCGTTTCTACTTTGCCGACCTCGACAACCTTGGTTCCGTCCACAAGTGGACACCACGAGTTCTCTACATCAACTTGCTCGGACTGGTTTACCTGTTTGTCGGCTTCTTCGTGCTGTTCAAACAGGGAGGGCGCGCCCCTTACGTTTTACACTTCGCGACGATCTGCCTTGCTGCCTTCGTATTTCATTTCTATACGCCAACGGGCAGCTATAGAGATCTTGATCTTGCGGTCGCGTTTCTAAGGAACGTCGCGTTCATACTGTTCCCGCCTCTCTTCCTCCACTTCTGCGCACTATATCCGACAAAGCAGCAGTTGTTTACAACGCGCCGGTGGCGAGTAGTGTTGTTTTATGTTCCCGCGTTGTTGCTGGTGGTTCTGTCGCTCATTTTGTTGCGCGACGAGATCGCTAAAATTGTTCCGCCCGTACACAACATCCCTGTCACTGAATCGCTTCTCGGCTTTTTTTACAGCATCAGCATGGTCCATTTCGTCGCCGCGCTGGTGGCGAGCGCGGTCCTGTTGATTCAAACATTCTTTACATCCAAATCGACAGTAGTTCGGCAACAGGTTAAGTGGGTTGTTTGGGGTACCGCACTGGCGATCGCTCCCTTCACCTTGCTCTACGCGGTCGTCTACTTGTTTGGCGCGCCAACCGATCGCTGGTTAACAGATGTAGCCGTTCTCCCGCTTGCATTAATTCCGTTTGCTTTTGGCTACTCGGTTCTTCGTTATCGTTTGATGGACGTCGAACTGGTCGTAAGACGTGTGTTTGTCTATGCGCTGACGACGCTCGCCGTAGCCTTGTTAATTGGAGTCGTCGTGTACACCGGCGGTCTCTATGCGTTTGGATCGGGCCAGGAATTCAGCTCAGGTGAAATTACACTTCGCGTTGTTGTGGCCGTTCTCGCGATGGCCGCTATTGTTATGGTCGCGGCGCCGGTGAAGAACTTTGTACAGGAACAGGTTGATCGATTTTTCTACGGTGAGCGTTACGACCTTCGCAATAGCTTGCTTGATTTTGGTCGCACACTCTCAGCGACTACAGCAATCGATCCTCTTCTTGACTCGCTGGTCAATCGACTTCAGGAAGTACTAAACGTTGGGCGTATCGCAATCTTCATTGAAGATAAATACGCGATTTCAGGTTACACAGTTGTTCGTTCCACCGGATTAGAGAACGAGGTGACCGTGCCGAACGACTTCCGAGAGATGATTCGAGTGCGCTCGGCTGAAACCGGTATCGTACGAGCGGACGATCTCGAGCTGGGCGCCGAAGTCGCGCTTGCCGTAAAACGATCCCTGCATTACTTCGTACCGTGTGTGATTCGAGGTCGCATGGTTGCAGTGATTGGTCTCGGGCGTTCAGTGGATGGAGCGTTACTTTCTTCGGAAGACGTCGAGATTCTGCGCACAGTTTCGGGTTATGTCGCGGTCGCTATCGAAAACAGCCTGCTCTATCAGGATCAACAAGAGCGCGCCAGTGAGCTGAAACTCCTGAAAGAGTTCAACGAATCGATTATTGAATCGATCAATGTCGGGCTCCTCGCTGTAGACCTTGAGGGGCGCGTCACTCGCTTAAACTCGGCGCTCGAGCACATTCTCGATCTGCGTCGTGACGCGGCTGTTGGTAAACGCGTTGAAAGTTTGTTCTCGGAAGATTTCGCCGACACATTGAAGCAAGTCCTGGGGAAGGATGGTTGGCAACTTAAAGAAATCCGAAACATCTATAAGCTTCACACGGCCACGCTGGGTAACAGATCGCTCGTGCTGAATATCGCCCTGGCTCCCTTACAGGACGCACAGGGACAGACTGGTGCTCTCGTGGTGCTTGAAGATGTAACAACGCGAATCGGTCTCGAGGAACAACTACAACAACGCGAAAAACTTTCGTCAATCGGACTTCTTGCTGCCGGCGTGGCGCACGAGGTCAACACTCCGCTGACCGGGGTCTCCTCCTATACACAGATGCTGTTGGGTATGTTGAGTGAAAACGATCCGAAACATGCCTTGCTACAAAAAGTGCGCACTCAAGCGGAACGGGCAACGAATATTGTTAACAATCTGCTCAATTTCTCGCGCACCGGAAATGCTACTGAGCAACTGCTCGAACCACAACTTCGACGCAGCCAGATTGAAATTGTGCGCTCATACATTCCCGATGCTCCGGAAGCATTCGGTAATGCAGGGAAGCTGCAGCAAGTGTTTACCAATATGATCCTGAATGCACGTGACGCGATTCCCGAAGGCGGAAGGATCATACTCTCAACCAGTGCGGCCGAAGATGGCTCGTTGGCAGTTGAAGTTTCCGACACGGGGATTGGAATTGCCCCGGAGAACGTCGCCAAGATCTACGACCCGTTCTACACAACGAAGGGCGTGGGCCAGGGAACAGGACTAGGACTCGCCGTTTCTTACGGGATCATTCAAGAGCATGCTGGTCGCATTACTGTTGAAAGTACTCCGGGTAGAGGAACGACTTTTCGAATTACGCTGCCAAGTGCGCGTGCTCGTGCTCGATTGCAAGCTGTTGGAGATTAATTCAACAAACCAACCGTTGGAAACTGTGGGTCTGGTTGTAGCCAGGCCTTTTGTTTTACAAGGTGAACTGGCTAAACTATGTTCTCAACCTTTGATTAGATGAAGACAGAAAAACGCAGTACAAAAAAAGGATCCGTTCTCGTTGTCGACGATGAGGAGATAATGCGAGAGGTCCTCGAAACGCTCCTTACCGCCGAAGGCTATCGCGTGGATCTGGCGAAGACTGGCGAGGAAGGTCTCGAAGCATACGGTCGGCGTGCGTTAGACGTCGTCTTGCTCGACGTCTCAATGCCTGGTATCGGAGGCTTACGCGCCCTCGAAGAATTTTTAAAGATGGATTCGGAAGCTGTGATCGTGATGATTACTGCTTACGCAACGTTCGACACCGCAATTGCTGCGTGGGAGCGGGGCGCCTTCGGCTGTATTCGCAAGCCGTTTCAGAACGAACAGATAACAGCGACTATTGCAGCCGGCATCAAGCGTCGGCGTAAAGAAGAAGAACGACGTACGCTGCGTCGAGCGATGAGCAAAGCAGTGGATCGTGGCGAGATCGTAGGCCGCTCTGATCTGATGCAGGAAGTTTTCCGATTGGTTGAACAGGTAGCACCGGCACGGTCGACAGTTTTGATTACGGGCGAGAGTGGCACCGGAAAAGAGCTGATCGCAAAAGCAATTCACGAAGCAAGTACACGCGCGGGCCGTCCTTTTGTAACGGTCAACAGTTCAAATATTCCTTCAGAGCTACTGGAGTCGGAGTTGTTTGGCCACACTCGTGGCGCATTCACCGGCGCCATTGCCGCCAAGAAGGGACTGTTCGAGGTTGCTGATGGTGGGTCGATCTTCCTCGATGAGATTGGCGACATTCCACCCGAGACTCAAGTTCGTCTGCTTCGAGTTATTCAGGAGCGCGAGTTCACACCGCTGGGCGACACTTCGCCACGACGCGTCGACGTGCGAATCATTGCTGCGACCAATATCGATCTAAAGGAAGCAGTGCGGCAAGGAGGATTTCGTGAAGACCTTTACTACCGGCTTGCCGTAGTGCCTATCGAGCTACCGCCGTTGCGCGATCGAAACGAAGATATCCTGCCGCTCGCCCAGCACTTTGTTCAGAAGTACAACGAAGAGAACGGTCGCATTGTGTCGGAGCAGATGGCACCCGAAGTTTTGGCAATGCTCGAATCGTACTCCTGGCCCGGAAATGTGCGTGAACTTGAGAACACGATCGAACGTGCAGTAGTAATCGCTCCCGGTGACGAGATCACAAAAGAATGTTTGCGTCCTGAGATTAGCGATCCAAAATCAGTTGTATCGTCGTCGCAGAACGGCGCCAGCAATGCTGCGGTTGGCGACATTGGTCGGGGCATCAATTTCTATGAAGAAGTTCGACGGTTCGAGATCGACTTGATAAGGCGTGCACTGGATCAAACTGGTGGTCATCAATCACGCGCAGCTCGACTCCTGGGGATGAACGCGACGACGCTTAACTCAAAGATCAAAACTTACACCATTTGGAAATCTCTGTGCTTACTCTGTGTTCTCTGTGTCTCTGTGGTGAGTATTTGTCTCGTCTACTTTCACCACAGAGACACAGAGAACACAGACCAAAACACAGAGAAGATTGAAACCAGCATCTCCAAGACCTTGCAATGATTCGACGCGATCTCGATGGTTGTCCGATCACCGGAGCACTACAAATGCTCGGTGATAAGTGGACGATGCTTGTCGTGCGAGAATTAGTGTCAGGACCAAAACGGACGATGGAGTTGCTAAGCAATCTTTACCCGATCAGCAGCCGGACTTTACTTGGGCGCGTGCGCGACATGGAGAAAGACGGTTTGATCGATCGATCCACCTATGGCGGCAATTCGAGGCACATTCAATATGCCCTCACAGACCGTGGACGTTTGCTGCTTCCTTTGCTCGAATCGCTACGCAAGCTTGGCTTAGCTCTTGAATGTAATGAGTGTGAAGATCGGAAGAAGCGTTTAGGGGCTTACTGCGAAGCATGTCCGAAGAATGAGTATCGAGTTGACCTCGAACCTGCTACAGAACAACGACCAATTCACCCGCGCCGCGATTCGGACGACTCGATAATTCTTCTATAAACCTACTTGCTGGTCCACCCGAAGCTAACGCGATACGGTCCTGGACCCGAGTATTAGCTTTTGTTCGAAATCATATGCCCATCAGCCGTGATGATCGCTTGGTGATCGGGCGTGATGTGTTCACCGTCGACGGTAACTTCATCTCCACTCGGCATCGCAACCGGCAGGTGATCCAGGAAACGTTCCGCATCGATGGCTGACATACATCCTGTTCCCGCCGCCGTAATGGCCTGTCGGTAAACTGAGTCCTGCACATCACCACACGCGAAGACACCCGGAATATTTGTAGCTGTCGACTGGCCGCTAGTTAGGAGGTAGCCGACTTCGTCCATGTCCAGTTGGCCTTTGAACAGTTCAGTGTTTGGCTTGTGTCCGATGGCTACAAACACACCAGCACACGGAAAGGTTCTTTCCTCACCAGTTTGCAGATTGCTGAGTCTGACACCTGTGACACCGTCCTCGGGCGTTCCGAGTATCTCCTCAACGCCGCTGTTCCAAACAAACTCTATCTTTTCGTTATGAAAGGCCTTTTCCTGCATGATCTTCGAAGCTCGCAACTTGTCGCGACGATGTACGACATAAACTTTTGCAGCGTAGCGGGTGAGGAAGGTTGCTTCTTCCATCGCGGTATCGCCGCCACCGACAACAACGAGAACTTTGTTTCGAAACGCGGGTAAGGGACCGTCGCAAGTTGCACACGCGGAAACACCATTGCCGCCAAATCCGTCTGGCACTTTCGCTTCCCCTGGAATGCCCAGCCACTTTGCTGAAGCTCCTGACGCGATAATCAATGTATAGAGCTTGAACGGCCTTTCACTAAGATCGACTTCAGTGATCCACGTTTCTAAAAACTCAGTGCCAAATCGCAACGCTTGTTTGCGAAACTCTTCCATCAACTCGGGGCCCTGGATTCCTTCTGCAAAGCCTGGATAGTTTTCCACTTCCGTGGTGATCATCAATTGACCACCGGGCGTCGTTTGCTTCGCTGTGTTAGCCGGGGCGTCCACTACGAGAGGATTCAGATTTGCGCGTGCCGAGTAGATCGCGGCAGTCAATCCGGCGGGTCCTGAGCCGATGATGACGACATCTTTTTTGAGAATTTCGGTGTCCATTACTAACGCTGAATCTCCTTCGCGGATAGTTAAGCTATTGAAGCGTAAATATTTGGCCTAGAAAGCAAGAGAGTATAGCCTTTTCGGTTGAGCGTATAGTATAACTACGGTTACTTACGGTAGTCGAACCGACCTTATTTATGTAATGCTCAGTTTAAAGGATCGGTTCATTGAGAGATGAGTACGCTAGGAAGCGGTTCGCAAACTATTGAAACCATCGCAGTGATCGGCGCAGGAACCATGGGGCATGGTATTGCGCAGATCGCTGGTTCTGCCGGGTTTCGAGTTCTCCTTCGCGATGTCGATCGAGAGTCGTTGGCACGCGGGATTAACTCAATAGAGAAGAACCTTGCCAAGGGAATTCAACTTGGCAAGCTCACCGAAGCCGACTCCGAGCGAACTCTACAACAGATCCGCGGCACTACAATTCTGGACGATTGTGCCGCCGCCGATTTGATTATCGAGGCGGCCCCGGAAAAGCTGGATCTGAAAAGAGAAATACTTCGTCAGCTCGAGGTCGCGTCTGACCGTCAATTCATTTTCGCGAGTAATACGTCGTCGCTGTCGATCACTGAGATAGCCCGCGTTTCGAAGCGTCCGGAGAACGTCATCGGAATGCATTTTTTCAACCCCGTCCACCTTATGCGTTTGGTGGAAGTGGTGGTTGGATCAGAGACGAGCGAGACTACGATCGAAACGGTTACAGCAGTTGGCCGGCAGTTGCGTAAGGAACCGATCGTGGTAAAAGACGTACCCGGATTTGCTTCGAGTCGACTTGGGGTAGCGCTTGGGTTGGAAGCTATGCGCATGCTGGAACAAGGCGTCGCAAGTGCCCAGGATATCGACACTGCAATGGAACTGGGCTACAACCACCCGATGGGCCCGCTGAAACTTACGGATCTAGTCGGACTTGATGTCCGCCTCAACATTGCCGAGTATCTACATCGTGAACTGGGAACGGAAACGTTTCGACCCCCCGACGTATTGCGACGAATGGTAAGTGAAGGCAAACTAGGGAAGAAAACTGGGACCGGGTTTTACGATTGGAACAAGGACAAGGAGGCACGACAGTCGCACTCATCCTAGAGGTTACCCAATCACAGTGTTATCAACCATGAGCACGCCCTACAACAATGAAGAACGACGTTTCGCGCTCCGCATGGCCCTGCGTCTGCCGATCGTAATTTCGGGTCGAGCAGAAGATGGATCAGCGTGGAGTGAACCCACCGAGACTGACGACATTTCAACCTCAGGCGCACTATTCCACCTCAATCAGAAAGTCAATCGAGGCGAGCGTCTTTATCTTCGCGCTCATCGTCCCGATGGCGCGCCAATCGAAGTAACAGCGATCGTGATTAGAACCGCGCCGGCGATCTACGGCACAGCTCGAGTCGGTGTCCAGATAGCCGAGCCAACCGAAAACTGGTTGCGATTGTTTGTATCCTGGGTCGCTGATGAACAACCCGCCGCCACCGATCCCGAGACGTCAACCGAATAGATCAATCCACAGATTAC
>QHXL01000659.1 GCA_003222935.1 Acidobacteriota bacterium | reverse complement strand
GGCCGCATCGAGCTCGAGCGTTAAACTGAATGTCTCCTCGGGATCGAAAGGTTGCGACAACTCATTCATGAGGTTCACTGCTGCTTTCTGAGCTTCCTCCGCATTCTCGTAAACAACTTTTTCGTGAGGCTTCCAGGAGTTGAGCTGACGCGTCATCGTCTCCGGGTTGTATTGGAAGATGATGATGTTCGGGATAGGGATCAACATTGGCGCCGAGAACTGAATCAGTGCGCCTTTGAGAAGCTTGGGACTGCGTGTATATCCGGTTGCCATTACGACACGTTGTTCTTCCAGCCAAAATTCAACATGAGATCATGATTATGTTGGCGAGCGACTGCTGGTACTTTGCTTAGCTTGTCGAGAAAATCGATTTCCGGTTGTGTCTTGCGATCGGGATTCGTCTTATCGCCAAGTTCGAAAGCTGTTCCGATTGACGTCTCTTTGTAGTACTCGAATTCAAGAGCCGGCATTCGATCTCGAAGTGCTTCACTCATACGACGCTCGACTTCTTTGTAAGTAAGTTGCGTGGCCCGGTAGATCGACTTGGCGACGGCCTCGTCTCCCTCTTTCTTCTTGTATTTTTCAAAGTCAGCGTCGTTTGTGGTTAAGAGGTCAGCGGGAATGTGACGCGAGTACTCGTTTTGAACTGAAGTCGCCTGTGTCTTCTTCGTTGTGCCACCAATATCATCGGCCTCCGGAGTGATGTGCAGTCGTCCGCTCATATGAGTTGTCCTTGCCTCGCCCTTCGCCTTTCGTTTCTCCGACGTAGATGGCTTTATCCCGGCTCGTCTCGCCAGGTTTCTCGGCGATGGTTGTGACCCCATCTGTCCCAAAGGTAACGCCCGGATAGGTGCGTTTGGTCTCAAATGGTTTCACGGTATTCGTGTTAGCGAAGAAGTCAGCGATCAGATATTGAGTAAGGTGATGTGAGTGACGTCCGGCGCCTTTTTGACTTGTATCGTCGTAAGTCGCCAGGCGTACGCCGATTGGTGAAGCAATAGTCTTGTCTGTTTTCGCATATTCGTCAGTTGAGGGAAGGTCTTTGGGGTCAAGCGATCTGCCACTAACTGCAGCTTTTACCAGTGCGTCTACTTCCTTAGTAAAGATCATGCTAAACATGTAGGCCTTACCGAACATGGCCCAAATCCCCGCGACAACTCCTTTGCGTTCATGGTGAGCACGCAACTGAACTCGAATCTTTGACAAGGTCTTTTCATCCCTTCCCGGCCAGGTATTTTCGACAGCTTTCATCCAGAGCGGTGAGCGACCGTCGATATATGGCAGATAGATGTGGAGGAGTTTCATCTCACTAATCGGTTTCGTGTCATCAACTGTCTCAACATCAACACCTGAAGGAGCAGGTACTTTTGTGAGGTTAGGTGTGAGCGCGAGAACGATGCCGGTTTTCGCCAGGATGTAACTCTCAAGTTGGCGTGCGAAATGAGTCGGGTTGAGAACCTGATCGACAGCTTTAGATGGTGATGGTGCCGTTCCCTTCACGGGTTTGGGAGTTGGCAGATCAACTAAACCTTCGCGTGCGATTTCAAACGCGGCGAGGCGGATAGGATCGGCGTACACATTGGTTCGCAAACGCGTGTGAACGAGGGGTATTGCATCGGTAAAGACATCGGAGAACTTCAGGATTCCGGAGTTGCCCTGCAGGTCGTTCAAGACATCGAGAGTCTTCTCGACGGATGCCTTGGCACGCTTCGGAATTTTTGCCTGCTTCTTTATTTTGTCCAGGATCTCTTCGCGGCGTTTTAGTTCGGGCAGGTCTGTGACCGTTCGCAGGAGTTTCGCAACCGTGAAAAGATTTAAACCTGAGGGTTGAAGGCCAACTTCCTTTTGTCCGCCAGTCTCAACCGAGCCGGGCCCCACCGGCTGATTGGCGGACTCTGCAACACGATCTGCCATTGCTTCGCGTGTTGGATTGAAGTTAAGGCCCATCTCGGGCTGGCCATTTACCGGTATCTGACTGGCGCCCGTACCCAACGGTCTTGGTCCACTCTGCTGGACCACGTGCGTCAACTCATGTTGAAACACCCTGGCGCCACGACCTCGTTCGCGATCCAAATTCGGCCGCATGAAAATGTGACTGCCGGTCGTTAAGCCGTCTGCGCCGAACGCATCAGTCATCGCCTGCGACTCGCCTCCACTGTGAACACGAACGTGACCAAAGTCCTGCCCAAAGGACGCCTCGACCCGTTGGCGCAACTCCGGATTCAGACTGCTACCGGCTCCGTAGCTGGGAACGCGATCGGGTCTGAGTTTTAGCGGCCTGTCGATCGATGGGTAAGG
>QHXL01000306.1 GCA_003222935.1 Acidobacteriota bacterium | reverse complement strand
AGAACTCACAGTCGTGACATTCTCGTCGCTCACTAATGAGCTCCTGTCCAAAACGCTTTACGAAATCACCCAGGCCTTCGTCAAACTTCACCCCGGCGAAGCGATTCGAGATCGTTTCTTCGCCATCGTCGGTGATATAGCGAACTTGTTTAGGATCTTCTTCTGCGACTTCCCAAAGCGAGATCGGTTCATCCGTATAGAACGAGCGGAGTATTGTTTGAAAAAACTCGATCGGTTGACGCACATAACTTCCATGAAGATAAAAGTCGAGGATCGCCTCCACTTCGTTGAGCAGATCTTGATCGGGCTGTCCAAACTGAAGCTTGACGGAGAAGTTCAATGAGACCGCAAGCTTTACAGCCTTACCAAAACCTGGAACAACCGGAATCGCGACGCGAACCGGGTGGCTGTCGAGGAGGTTGGCAAGACTGTAGAGCTTATGAAACTGAGTTGCGGGATCTTCGAGAACGATTTCTAACGGCACGCTTTCAGCGGAACCTTCCAGAAGCGCACTTTCGGGCGGGGTGGATAAAAGTTGTACGAAGCGTACCGTCGATAGATCTGATCGCCAAAGGGAGTAGACGATCTGATTGGGTGAGGAAGAACGTACAATCAGATTGCGTCCTTGAAACGAATCGATCATCGATGCCGGAATGTTGTAGACGAGCGAGTTCTGCACGGAACCTCCTACCCTCAGCGATTTACCCAGGAACCGCCGCCGCCACCACCCCTGCCGTTAACCCAACCGCCACCACCTGAGCGGTTGACCCAAGTACCACCGCCGCCGCCACCGCGCCCATTTATCCAACCTGACGTGGTTTCGCCAGGTAAAAACACCGCGCCAGCCACAGCAACTCCGATTACAGCCGCAGACCACTTTCTCAAACCGTGGAGAAAATCGCGTCGCGAAAACATGCTTCGCTGTTCGGACTCATTCGCATCTTCTTCGCGAGCCTCTACTACATCTTCGTGTTCCATTGTTTTCCCTCTCAGTGCTATTTCGTTGGTGGCCCTGGTGCTGGCGAGTTAGACATATGCAGCGACACGAACTTCCATGCGCCATCCTGCTTCTCAACAGTGGCCGAGACATTCAACTGATATGTTCGAGGCTTGCCATTGAGCGAATCCTTGCAATCGCACGTGGCAGCTATCCAGGCCATCGTTCCATCGTTGTCACTGCCCCCGGTTTTCCAGGTTGCGCAATTGGTTTCCAAAGTACCGGCGTCATAGTCCTTCACAATTTCGGTATACGCTCCCCGTATTTCTTGTGATCCCATCCAGCGTTCTCCAGCTCCAGTCCCCAAAACTACGGTCGTTGGTGCTGTCGAAAATGTGGCCATTATGGCGTCGAGATTCTTGTCGTTAAGTGCTTTATCGTGCGCCTGCAAAACCGCACGTATCTCATCTATCGATGGTTTGGCTTTGGGTTGACGCATTTCCACTAGCGACCGCATCGCTGTCACTTTTGTTAGTCCCACCCGCTTGGCATCCGGCAATCGCCAGACCCAGCGTGGTAGCCACGCAGAGAATAAGAAGTCTTTTCGGCACGACATCTGCTCCTTTTGAATTCCAAACGGCTGTCCTATTTGGAAAGCTTGAGTACTGAAATGGATGAAACTGAAGAGCGGCTAGTGCACTCCTGAACTAGGATTTGATTGTAGGGCGTGGGCTGCGGGGAGATTAGAGGTTTGGAAACTAGACCGTAATCAGGTGAAGTCTGTAATTCACAATGGGGATTCGCGGTAAGGTACTAGGAAAGAAAAGATGGCCTACCGGGAAATGACGAGAAAATTTTGCGACCCCGGCGGCTAGGCGGGCAGTAAGTCAATCGTGTAATCTACGTCGCCGAAATCGCCATAAAACAGGCAGAAATGACCTAATCAGGTGAACTAGGTAATTTGCGATGGATTAATCTGTAATTTCGGGCACAAAACTAACAAAACCCCCGTATTTTTGCGGGTTGTTTCAAAAGGGTTCGCAGCGTAGACTCCACCCAAGGTTAGTCGTTTTTTTGTATAAGATTTCCGCTTTAAGTGTTCCGTGCCCTAACTCCCGTTTCGGGAGATTTTGTAGAGCAAATTGGCTCCTGACCACGTTGCTCAATTCGGCATGCGGCCCAGAAGGAATTCCTCCCCGGATCCTTCTATGTTTTCGTCGTAAGCCTGGTTGGTAGCGATTCGTGTCGGGTGATCTCGGTGATCGCTACAAAAAGAACGGTTCAGAAAACGCAAGAATATGAGATGTTTTCGCGCGCATCTCTATCTTCCCTTCCTTGCGGTCGGGTTAATGGTTTTCCCCTCAATGTGGCCAAATCGTCTTTTGGCCACATTGTTCCCCCGTATGACGGAACCATCCCAAGCGAGTCTCTTCGCACCCTTTGCGGAAATATCAACGCAAGGGCCTTTGTCCCTTCTGCTCGACTCAACTTTCCTTGGACAATACAAATGGCGAATTATCGGCGCGACTGTCTTGGTGGCGCTTCAGAGTTTGCTGATTGTCGGTCTCCTGGTCGAGCGAAATCGCAAGAGAGCGGCCGCTCGCTCGTTGGCGGAGAGTGAAGAACGCTATCGAAACGTAGTTGAAACGCAAACTGAACTCATTTGCAGGTACTTACCTGATACAACTCTCACATTTGTCAACGATGCTTACTGTCGTTACTTCTCCAGGAGCCGCGACGAGTTGATCGGTTCGAAGTTCATTGAACTTCTTCCTATTCACACCAGAGCCTCTACTCAACAACTCATCCGGGACTTGCTGGCTAACGCAGAACTTAATACCCACGAGCACGAAGTGATCAAACCGGGCGGGACTATCGGCTGGCACCGATGGACCAACAGGGTAATCTCGCACGGCGGGCAGGCTGAACTTCAGGGAATTGGGCGCGATATCACAGAGCGAAAGAGAGTTGAAGAGGCGCTGGTGGTTAGCGAGGGATTTAACCGAGGGATCGTTGAAAGCAGCACTGACTGTATCAAGCTTCTCGACCTCGACGGAAACCTGGTTTACATGAGTGAGAACGGTCGGCAACTACTGGAAATCGACGACTTTGAAGAATTGAAAGGTAAATCCTGGATTCAATTGTGGAGTGGAGTTGAAAAAGAACAAGCTCAACAAGCAGTGAAACTCGCAGCTGAAGAAAAGGCCGGTTCGTTCCAGGGCTTTGCATTAACTTTCAAAGGAACACCCAAATGGTGGCACACCGTCATCACGCCTGTGCGAGGGACAAACGGAAATGTCGAACGATTGCTTGCTGTTTCTCGTGACATCACGAAATTAGAGTTGGCCCATCAGGCTGTCGAGGAGAGCGAAAGGCGTTTCGCACGGGCATTCAGATCGAATCCGCAGCCGATGTCAATTACGACACTCATTGGCGGCAGATACATCGACGTTAATGAAAGCTTTCTCAATATGAGTGGCTTTAGCCGCGACGAGGTCATCGGGCACACCTCCAGAGAATTGAACATTTTTGAGACGCCAGCCCATCGAAACACCGTACTTGTTGATCCGCTGCTCAGTAGAGGTGCAAATCGGTACTTTGAAATGAACTTCCGAACCAAGACCGGCGACTTTAGGGTTCTACTTTCATCAGCCGAACTAATCGACCTTGGGGGCGAGAAATGCATACTCGTCGCATCCAGCGATATATCGGAGCGCAAAGCACTCGAGGAAGACCTGCGACTCAGCGAGCGGGAATTTTCGACCCTGGTAGAAAACTCACCCGACATCATCTGTCGTCTAGATCGAAATCTTCGTTTTATTTACGCAAGTCCTGCGATTGAAAAGGTGGTTGACGTTTCTGCAGAACAACTCATTGGAAAACGTCCTACTGAATTCGACTTTGACGACCAGGCCAGTGAGCAATTTGAAGCAAGCTGCCGGCAAGCAATTGACACCCGCAAGACCGTTCAGCGCGCATTTGAATATCGATCGCGCAACTTCTGGACCCGCATTGTCCCGGAGTTTTCTATTGATGGTGACGTTGAATCGCTGATGATGATAAGTGAAGACGTAACGGATCGAATTCGTTCCGAGCAGGAACTCGTCCAACTGACGATACGTCTATTCAACATTCAAGACGAGGAACGTCGCCGTATTGCGCGAGAATTACATGACGGCACTGCTCAGAACCTGTTCGCAATTTCAGTGAACCTGGCAAAACTAGGGCAACTCCCAACGACTGAATCGCTCGAGCAGCGACAGCTCGTTGATGAATGCCAGTCACTTTGCGATCAATCACTGCAAGAGATTCGCACGCTCTCTTATTTGCTGCATCCACCACTTCTAGATCAGGCCGGCCTGGTTTCAGCGCTTCAATGGTATGTCGAGGGTTTTAGGAAACGTAGCGGCGTCTACGTCGATGTAATGGCAACGCCAATCGGCAGGTTACCTGGCGATGTAGAGATGGCGCTATTCCGAGTTGTACAGGAAGCGCTAACAAATGTTCGTCGTCATGCTCGAAGCGCAACCGCAAGCATCCGACTCGAAAGAAAGAATGGTCACGTAATCCTTGAAATCAAGGATCAGGGTCGAGGCATTCCACTTCTAAAGCGCCGAGACGACTCGGGAAGTCTCATCGAGACTGGAGTTGGGATTCCGGGAATGCGACAACGACTGCTGCAGCTAGGTGGGAGACTAGAAATCGTTACTCACGATCAAGGGACGACTGTTTCAGCAATAGTACCTATAACAAACGGAGTTAATCATGGTTCGAATACTTCTAGCAGACGATCATGACGTCGTAAGACGTGGGTTACGCGAGCAACTGAGTCAACAAAATGGCTGGGAAATCTGCGGCGAAGCGTCCAACGGTCACGAGGCCGTCAAGATGGCCCTCAAGTTGTCGCCCGATGTAGCTGTTATAGATCTCTCCATGCCCGAACTTAACGGCCTGGAAGCAACTCGTCAGATAAAACGCGAGTTACCCCGCACCGAAGTATTGATCTTCACAATGCACGAAACTGAACAACTCATTCGCGAGGTGTTGTCGGCGGGAGCCCGCGGGTACGTGTTGAAGTCAGACGCGGGGCGTCATCTTACCAGTGCTGTCGAGGCGCTTTCGCACCGCAAACCGTTTTTCACGGCGAAGGTATCTGAAGCGCTGTTGGACGCATTTCTAAAGTCGAGCGCTAAACCAGACGAAGGTTCAGTGTTTCGAACATTAACCGATCGCGAACGTGAGATCGTGCAACTGCTAGCGGAAGGCAAAAGCAACAAGGAAATCGCACTCGCACTGTCAATCAGCGTAAAAACTGTCGAAACCCATCGAGCTACGGTGATGAGAAAACTGGATATAAACTCGATCGTCGAATTAGTTCATTACGCGATTCGCAACCAGCTTGTTGAGGCTTAGCGCTCGCTACATAACTGCCCTACTGAGAAATACAGAGTCCACCCTATTCAGTACTAATCATCCGCGTTCTATCCTCATACTCGTTACCGGCTAGCGAACTCAGTCGAAGCATCGAGTGGAGCAACGGCCTCCGTACCAATCGTTGGCCATATCCCGTTGCTCTAAAAGTACTCGCCTAGCAATCCAAGGAAGAGTCTAAGCCCGTGAGTGAACTTATAGCTTTCGTTTTCCGCGACCAATACAGAGCCCCTGAAGTGTTGAACGAACTCCGCCGGCGCGAATGGATGTGGGTTCGGGACCTTGAAGAGGCTGTGGCAGTCACCATTAACAACGAGGCCAAAGTAAGAATCCATCTCAGTGTTGATCCATCGACCCTGGAAGCTGCGGGGTGGGCCAGGCTGTGGGGATCCTTGCTTGGCAAGACGCTATTCCTTCCCCTGGCGAACAAGATAAGCGAAGTCGTTAGCGGGATATCGATTGCTTCCGTCAGAAGTGCAACCACTCACGCGACTTTTACGCAGGAAGCGCAATGGTGGCAGGAAACACTCCATCTTTCCACAGATTTTAAGCGCGATGTTTCTGCGGTGATGGGGCCAGGCGCCTCGGCAATTTTTATGCTGTTGCGTGAGGCTCATGTTCCCTCGGCGCTTTCGCAGTTACGAGACTACGGAGACACAATTATTCATACTACTGTAAGTAACGAACAGGACAACAAGATGCTCGCAATGTTGGCGAACTGATCGGAGATTTTCATGAGCACGCTGGAACCCGGCTTTCTCTCTGCAAGTCCCCCGTCTGATCTTTTCGAATTAGACCATCAATATCTCACCACGGTTAGGTATTTCGCCAATCGCCTTTCCAGCTGCTGGCATTTAGAGCTAAGCCGTCCTTTCACTCGTGGACAGGAAACCTATCGCGCATGTCTGCGCTGCGGTATGCATCGGAGGTTTGATATTAAAACCTGGAAATCGAGCGGACGTTTTTATTCCCCTTCTGTCGAACGGAGAGCCCGTATATGACCCTAGAGAGCGTCTTACAACCTATATTGCTTTGGGCCGCGGCCTTTGGCTTCAAAATTCTGGGAGCGATTGCCCTTTGGTTTACCGGGCGATGGCTAATCCATTTCTCAATCGGCCTGATCACAAAAACACTTCAAAGACGAACAGTCGAACCAGCTATCGTAAAGTATCTTGGTTCTACAGTTTCGATATTGCTCAACATCAGTCTTGTAATTGCACTACTCGGCTACTTTGGCGTACAGACGACTACATTCGCAGCGTTGCTGGCTGCGTTCGGACTTGCGATCGGACTCGCCTGGAGCGGCCTCTTATCAAATTTCGCTGCTGGTGGATTCCTGATGATGCTTCGTCCTTTCAAGGTAGGACACGTCATTAATGCAGGCGGTGTTACCGGAACAGTCGATGACATTGGCATGTTTGTAACAACGATCGACACTCCAGATAATGTCCGCACTTTTGTCGGCAACGGCAGAATCTTCACCGATAAGATTCAGAACTTTTCTGCAAATCCTTATCGACGAGTGGATCTCGAAGCTCAACTCGATCACTCGGTTGATGTTTCCCGCGCCACCCAGGTACTCAAGCACCGCATACACCTGATTCCGAACGTGACGATCAATCCACCTCCCGAAGTCGGGGTTTTGAGATTCACACCACTTGGCCCAGTACTGGCTGTTCGCCCGTACTGCAACAACGCTCATTACTCCCAAGTGTATTTCGATACGAATCGAACGATTCGCGAGGCATTTGCTAAGGCCGGCTTC
>QHXL01000246.1 GCA_003222935.1 Acidobacteriota bacterium | reverse complement strand
CGGCGCGGGAGTAGGTTGCGAGTTCGAAGTCCTGGGTCAATTCCAAACATGAAGTCGGACAAGCTTCCTGGCAAAGCGCACAAAACATGCACCGCGAAGTGTCGAAGATAAATTCGTCGAGAACTTTTTTCTTGCGCGGCTTACCGGCGACAATGATCTCGACGTCCATCGCAAGTACATCGATGCAATCTTCAGGGCACGCTAACGCGCAAAGATTGCACGCGATGCAGAGCGTGTCGTGCGTCTCGGGATCCATGTTCAACCGCGGAGCACCATGGAACCGCGGCGCCACGTCGGGGCGCACCTTCGGATATTGCTCAGTGTAAATTCCCTTGCCGCCAACAGCGTCCTTATCAAAGATGGCTCCCAGGTTGTACTTGAGCGTTAGACCCAGTCCGTTAACTAGATCCATCATGAAGAAGCGTTTCAGCTTCTGCATCAGAGTTGGTTTTGGCGATTGCATAACGTTTGTGCTTTGTACTTTGATCTTTGTACTTTGATCTTTGTGCTTACAGAATGGACTAAGAACAAAGATCAAAGCACTAAGATCCAAGCTCTAGTTAACCGGCACCGCCGGCTTCCCTTTCGGCAAATTCACCAGTCGAATATTTCTGCGCTGTGTCTTCAAATTAAAATCGTGTGACCGCCAGTTGATGCGTGAAAGAAGCATTCCCGTCACGACCAGACCGATCAAGCCGAAGGCGATCATGATCACTTTACCAGTTGCGGTTAAGTTCAGTCCGCGGTTCATCGCTTCAATAGTGTTGATGCCGTTCCAACCATCGAGGGCCTGGACCACAAAGACTGCCAGTGCCGTTAGCACGATATTGATGAGCGCTGATGGGATTAACCATTTCCATCCGATATCCATCAACTGGTCGTAACGGAAACGCGGCAGCGTCCAGCGCAACCAGAAATAGAAATAGAGAATCAGTGAAAGCTTTACCAGGAAGACCAGCAAACTCACGATTACGAACAGATTGTGGTAGCCAGCCAGGTCCAATCTGTAAACAAATGGGAAATACCAACCACCGAGGTACACGGTCGTCGCCACAGCCGAAACAACAACCATCGCCGCGTATTCGGCCATGAAGAATAACGACCAGCGCATACCGGAGTATTCAGTATGAAATCCGGCGACCAGTTCAGACTCAGCCTCGGGTAAATCGAAAGGCGCGCGATTGTTCTCGGCGATACCACTGATCAGGAACAACAAAAATCCAACCGGCTGATAGGCCACGTACCAAATCGAATCGGAGCCTTGCGCACCAATAATCCCGGAAAGCGAGAGGGTTCGCGCAAACATCAACGCGCCAATCAACGACAATCCCATCGCCACTTCGTACGACACCATCTGTGCGCTTGAACGCAAACCACCGAGCAGAGCGTATTTTGAGTTTGACGACCAGCCCGCCAGGATCAAAGCAAGTACTCCGACACTCGAAACAGCTAAGACCAACAGCAGTCCAATGTTTACGTCCGATATAGTTGCCCAGTCAGGACCGAAGGGCACAACTGAAAAGACGATGAAAGCCGAGGCGACCGCGATGTAAGGAGCGAAGAAGAATATCCAGCGATCCGCTTTTTCAGGAATGAAGTCTTCTTTTACCAGGAGCTTCAAACCGTCTGCGATTGGTTGTAAAAGCCCATAGGGACCCACGCGCATTGGGCCAAGTCGCGCCTGCATGAATGCTGAAATCTTGCGCTCCAGATATGTCGCGTAGGCAACCCAGAAAGCGACGAGCGAAACCACGAGACCAATCTGGATCAAAGGCCAGACCACATGATTGACCGTTTCAGCGCCGAAGAACTTCAGCAACAGATCGTTTAGTAGATTTACTGGGGCCAGTAGCAGCATGTTCTATTCAATGTCCGAGCGCAAATGTCCGATAAACTCCCAAATGTCCGATAAACTTTAGTTTGTCGCGATCACCACCAGAGGCCTTCTAGCTAACATCACGAGAAGCTTCTTAAATGTCCGACGAACTTTAGTTTGTCGGGATCACCACCAGAGGCCTTCTAGCTAACATCACGACAAACTAAAGTTTATCGGACATTAGGGCTCGGACATTTAGCGATCAATTTCGCCAAGGACGATATCCAGGGTGCCGATGATTGCCACAACGTCAGCGACGAGGTGACCGACACACATCTGTCTGAGCGCCTGGAGGTTTATGAATGAAGGCGGTCGAACCCTGACTCTGTATGGTTGCGCACTTCCGTCTGATACCAGGTAACAACCTATCTCGCCTTTGGGTCCTTCAATCGAATGGTAATAGTCACCCACCGGCGGCTTCACAATTTTCGGCAACTTCGCGACGACCGGACCGTCGGGCAGTTTATCGAGTGCTTGATCGATAATTCGCCGCGACTGCCGCATCTCTTCAAGTCGAACGAGGTAGCGATCGTAAGTGTCACCGTTCTCACCAAGTGGGACATCGAAATCAAGATCGGCATAGGCGGCATAAGGCCGCGACTTACGAATATCCCAGGCCACACCCGACCCTCGTAGCGCGGGACCAGACAAACCGATCGCAATCGCCTCTGGACCAGAGATAACGCCAATACCAACGGTGCGACTCAGCCAGATTCGATTTTCCGAAAGCACAGTTTCATACTCGTCGAGTCGCATCGGAAAGATGCGGGTGAACTGGCGAACGTCTTTATCAAAGTCGTCATATGCATCGTTGGGCAAACCACCGACGCGCCACGCATGACAAGTTAGTCGGGCGCCAAACTGTCGTTCAAAAATCTTCAAAATCTCTTCACGCTCACGAAGCGCCCAAAGCAACACGGTGATGGCCCCGATGTCGAGTGCGTGTGTTGCGAGCCAGAGCAAGTGTGAAGCGATGCGATTCAACTCAGTTAGAATCGTGCGCAGATAATGTGCGCGGGGCGGGACCACGAGTCCCATTACCTGCTCGACCGTCTCGACCCAGACAAGACCGTTTGAGACTGCCGCGATGTAGTCGAGCCGATCCCAGTAGGGCGCGATCATCGTGTACATGCGGTTCTCGGCAATCTTTTCCATTCCACGATGGAGGTACCCGATGTCGCAGTCGAGATCGATAACGGTTTCGCCGTCAAGCCTTAAGATTACGCGCAACACTCCGTGAGTCGACGGATGTTGCGGGCCCATGTTCAGCACCATCTCGGGGCTGTCGAGCAATGTCTCCTGGGTTGTTGCGATTTCGACCTGGTGCATAAACGCTGAGCTTTGTTCTTTGTGCTACGAACTTTGTTCTTATTAAGCCGCCGGCTCTGCAACTGGGTGTGGCTTGTAGCATCCAGTGACGCGCCAGGGCTCGATTACTATTCCTATCTCTTCGGCTTCACCACTCGCCTTCTTCTCAACGAGTTTCAACACTATCGAGCTTGCTGCACTTGCCTTGTTCCAAACATTCCGCGGTGCATGTGATTCACCCAGGACAAACCCGGCCACCTCCGCCGCGTCGGGAGAGTCGAAGACTTTTGCTTCGTAATGGGCTGCGATCTCTTTGGGAGTCATTTTAAGAAAGAGGATCTTTGCGCTTTGTACTTTGATCTTTGACGCTTAACTAAACGTTCGACTTGAGAACCAAGCACGAAGATCCAAGCACTAAAATCACTTATCCTTAGTCATCACCTCTTTGCCTCCACGAAAGATGTCTCTCATCATTCGCTCTTGAGGCACTGATAAAATCTCCAGACCGTAAGCGCGTCGTTGCTGGAGCTGCTCGACCTGCACTTCGGTCATTTCAGGCAAATGCTTTTCTGTCCAGGCATTCTCGACAAACTCGAGTGGAAAATCTTTCCGCAGGGGATGTCCTTCCCAATCGGGAGGCAACAGCAAACGTCGAAGATCCGGGTGATTTCCAAATCGCACTCCAAACAGATCAAACACTTCTCGTTCAGGCCAGTTCGCGGCGGGCCACACACTGGTAACGCTTTCGATTCCATCGTCGTTAGTCTGAACTTTCAATCGAACACGTTCATTTGCTGGAATCGAATAGAGGTTATAGACAACTTCGAAAGGAGCCGTTTTGTTTTCGGGATAATGAACGCAGGTGAGGTCTGACAAATAATCAAAGGACAACTCTTTGTCATCTCTCAAAAAGGTGCAGATCGCCACAATCTGCTCACCATCAACTTTGATCGATAACTGTCCGACAAACTCGGAAGCGTCGCCAATAGCACCCTCAAACTTCGACTTGAGTTTCTTAACGAGTGGATGAGAGCTGGCGTCGGTTGGTTTTGGGCCTTCCTCTTTTTTCTTAACGGGAGGTTTGGGCGCGCCTCCAGCAGGAGCTGCGAGGGATTCTTTCACAGCTGCCACGCGCGACTTCGCCTGCTCGACCATCGCAGCTTTTTCGGCGTCGGCACCGGCAAGTTCACCAGCGGAAGGGATTGAAGATGGCGGGGGTGTGCCGGACGAGTCAGAGCCAGACGCGTCCGGCGTCTTAGGCTCTTCAGAACCAGGCTGCTTCGTGTCTTCTGCCATAGATACCCTGAGGGTGGTCTAGACTTACACTTCGCTAACGTTCGCGTCTACCTGTCGGTCTTGAAACAGATATTCACGCTAAACTTGATGATGCTTAGTGTTACTAATATTACAGAAGGACGGCGAAAATCGATTTAAGCATGCGATTTAGATCGTGTCAACAGACTTATTTTTTGAGTTGCGAAGACAAAAAAATTGATAACTGAGTGCGCTAGTTCTTACTGGGACTGTACGTCTTCTCCGAATAACGATGCGCCTTCTAATGGTCGCGGAGACCTTTCTTCACTCCCGCAGGAGTGACATGTTTATAGATGAAGAGTCGCTTAGGAGCCGGCACTCCTTTAGGAGTGCGATGTTCCGCACCGGAGACATATCGCTCGTAGCAGAGCGAAGACTTATCAAGCCGTTCTTTACTATAAACATTGCACTCCTTCGGAGTGAAGACAACTGCTTGTTGAGCACAAGAAAGTTGTTAGCTTGACTACCCGAAGAAGATTTCAGATCAGTACACTTCGAAATCCTGGCGGTGTCGGAATCAAAAGGCTGGGATCCAGGTTCGGTGCAGGGAGTTGGGCAACTGATAACATTGGGGCATGGAGCCCCTGGATGGGTAATCCCGGATGCTTTGGCTAATCATAGGGATGGTGAGTCAGATCGAAATTCTGACGGTTTGGGTCCCGATCAGAGCATTTCCGCAATAAACATGTCCAAAATCCTGCTCGGCTTGACGATATTACACAGAGGCCCCTATCATAACCCGTTTGAAATTGCGGCATTTGCGCCGCCTATACGGACGAACGAGAGAATAAGTAATGAAACCAGGAATTCACCCGGAATACACCGAAATCAGTGTCACCTGCGCTTGTGGCGAAACTTTCAAGACCCGCTCGACCAAAAAGGGCGACCTTCATGTGGAAATTTGCTCGGCATGTCACCCGTTTTTCACGGGAAAACAGAAACTTGTTGATACTGCCGGACGCGTCGACCGCTTCAATAAGCGCTATGGCAAGAAGCCTGCTGAAGAGGCAAACGCACAGTAAAGAGCCTTTATTCCTTTGCGGAACAGACACTAGCCAAACAATCTATTTAACGCCGGCATCCAATTGGTCGGTCGCTACTGGTTTACGAATCCCATGCGACTAACAATAAATGCCGGCGTTAGTGTTTGCGCGATTTTGGTATTCTTTGTGACGCGGTAGGTCGGAATTTGAGCCTCAGGCATCGAGCCTGTCCTTTTTATATATGAGCACACCAGAACGAGACTTGATTGTAGGTGGCCAGGCGGTTATCGAAGGCGTAATGATGCGCACCCCGAATGCATACGCGATTGCGGTGCGCAAGGCGGATGGCACCATCGTTA
>QHXL01000658.1 GCA_003222935.1 Acidobacteriota bacterium | reverse complement strand
GACAAGTAGCGGAGCCAGCGTTATCAACGTGGGAAAGGATCGTCTTGAGCTGTACGCCGACGGCGGCTGGCATATCTTCATCGTGGCCGATGTCGAAGGGAGAATCGCGTCTGGAACGCACGTCCAATTTCCTATCAAACTCGGAACCAGGCCTTTAAATTTCGACTGCCGACCCGCTGATCACCCCTCCGGTCATCTTATTACCAACACAAACGCGAACTCGGGGGAGATCGACGGCAGCTTCGTCGTCGAAGTCGTAACGTGCATCAATACTCAATCGGGTAAAACTGCCGCCTGGCCTTATGACCCCCTTCCGATTCGCGGGAGCTTCCGAGGTCTTCCAAACGATCCCCGCTAGAGGGGCGGCATTCATCCACAGATTTCGCCGAGTGCGCAGAAGTCGGATACCACCGGCTTTAGCCGCGTGGAGTTTCAGTTTCTCGCTAGAACATGATCGCTCGAGTTCGAAAAGATACCACCGGCTTTAGCCGTGTGGAGTTTCAACTTCTCGCTAGCCGTCTTGTGAACCGTTGGCTTGCATACTTGGACCAAGTTGACTTGATCAGTAGCAGGAAACTGAGGCTCCACGCGACTGAAGTCGGTGGTATCTCAAGGTTTTCACAATCAGCCCCGTTAGCGATAAGTTGAACCTCCACGCCGCTAAAGCCGGTGGTATCGTACTATGATGGGTGCGGAACCAAGCAGCACTTAAGTGACACTGACGCTTAGCCTAAACAATGCTCTTATGTCAGGAATTGGCCTATTAAATGAAAAGCCACTCCACGCATCACTAAAACAGTGGTGTGCGCGGCCGGGAGATCGTTTTGAAGTGCCGGTTGACGGATTTGTCATCGACATCGTTCGTGATGATTTGTTGATAGAAATCCAGACGCGCAATCTCTCAGCCATCAACTCGAAACTTCAAAGGCTCACGCGATCTCACCAAGTAAGACTCATATTTCCAATCGTCAAAGAGAAATGGATTGTTCGGACGGCAGCGACTAATTCATCACCAACTATTCCAACAGCGGTTTCAACACAGAGACGCAGAGGGCGCGACGCAGAGGTTGCAGTTGTTCGCCGGAAGTCACCAAAGAGAGGGCGTCTGGAGGACCTCTTCTGGGAATTGGTAAGCATCCCGCAGTTGCTCTCGAATCCCAACTTCTCACTCGAAGTCTTAATGATAAGAGAGGAAGAAGTGAGACGTTACGACCGCCGCAGGCGCAAGGGTTGGGTTCTTGAACGACGCCAGCTATTAGAAGTTGTGGACCAACACTTATTTACAAGATCGGAAGACTGGCTTGCGTTTGTTCCCACGGGTCTGAACTCTTTCACAAGCATCGAGCTTGCTACGGGAATGAGTGCGAATAGAGAGTTGGGCCAGAAGCTGGCGTATTGTTTAAGGCACAGCAGAATGATCGAGTTGATAGGCAAACGCGGCCGGGCGAACTTGTATCGAGTTGCGGGCAATGGTGAGGAATAATTCATCCACAGAATTCACCGATTACGCAGATTGCAGTCAGGCAGAGCCCACTGTTAATTTATGCGTATGCCTCACGCTACAAAACTCAAAAAGAATAGCCTCGCAGTCTCTGTTCAACTTATCGAACGCAGGATTTATTTGATTCGTGGCCACAAGGTCATGATCGATGTTGAGCTTGTTACCCAAAGTGATTAAAGGAGAACGCATGGCCAGAATCTTGTGCTTAATATTATTGGTGTTCGCAGTACTGAATAATGCGCCGGACCTTCAAGCTCAAACGAGTACCAAACCGCTGGCAGTCGGAGAAGTCGCTCCTGACTTTACTCTCGTGGAGCAGAATGGGAAGAAGGTGAGCCTGTCGGATTCAAAAGGCAAGAGTCCAGTCGTACTTGTCTTCTACCGGGGCTACTGGTGACCTTACTGCGCCCGGCAGTTAGCCGGACTGCGAACACTGCTGACGAAGGATGAAAACGTGAGACTGTTTGCAATCAGCATTGATCCTCCAGAGGTCAACAAAGAGTTTGCGACCAAACTTGCCGCCGATGGGCGAGGCAACATCAACTTTCCATTGCTGGCCGATCCCGAACACAAAACGATCGATGCCTATGGCTTGCATGATCCCGCATATGATGAGGGAAAACTTGTTGGGATTCCTCATCCGGCTGTGTATGTGATCGACAAAAAAGGAGTCGTGGTGTGGGCGAAGGTTGAATCGAACTATCGGGAGCGTCCGACAAACGAGGAGTTACGCGCCGCGCTTAATGCTCTGAAGTAGAACTACATTTACCCGGCTTGATTCGCGTGGAGGTTCAATTTCCTGTCTAGAACGCGACTGCTAGGTTGCGGAAGGATATCACCGCTTTAGGCCGCGTGGAGTTTCAACTTCTCGCTCGAACGCGACTCAGAAGCATACCGCCGGCTTTAGCCGCGTGGTATCCGCGGTCTACCCACGTCGGCGCTAGCGAGAAGTTGAGACTCCACGCGGCTGAAGCCGGTGGTATCGCCGTACTTCACGGCAATCGTCTAGGTTGAAATTGAAACTCCACGTGGCTAAAGCCGGTGGTATCTCACAGCTACTAATAGACGCACTTAGCATTATCTGCCTTCACATAGTAGCGCTTGAAGTTCTTCGCTTTCTTGTCCATACAACCCACGAGGTTCAGGAACTCAATCTTGCGAAATTCTGTGGGTGCACTCTCGGCCTGGATGGCAATGTAACCTTCACCCAACAACTCACCTGACGAAGCAGCAAACTGCGGATTCTTTACATCGCCACCG
>QHXL01000245.1:1298-13606 GCA_003222935.1 Acidobacteriota bacterium | reverse complement strand
AGACGTTTGTCTCTTTGTCCAACTTGCGCGAACTGGCAACCGGTATTCCAGGCTTCTTTTATGACCTGTTCTGATCTACAAACAGATAAGCTATTCTCCCAACGCCAAATATGTCCCAAGTAAACGCCCAACTTAAAGAACGTGTCCGCACTTTCTGGCAGGAGCATCCATGTGGGACCAAGTTTGCCGATGCTCCTCCAGGTTCGAAACGTTTTTACGAACTCGTTGAAGCGCATCGTTACGAGAAGGAGTGGCACATACCCGATGCCGCGGGTTTTGCTGACGCAACAGATCTGAAGGTGCTCGAGATTGGATGTGGACTGGGAACTGACGGTGCTCAGTTTGCCAAAGCCGGGGCCGATTACACCGGTATCGACCTCACTGACGCTGCTGTCGAGCTTGCTCGCAAACGGTTCGAGTTGTTCCAACTGCCGGGGACATTTCGTGTTGCTGACGCAGAAGGTCTCGATTTTCCCGACAACTCGTTTGACGTCGTTTACTCACACGGTGTTTTGCATCACACGCCTGATACGGCCGGCGCAATCAAGGAGGTCCATCGAGTGTTGAAGCCCGGTGGTCGGGCGGTTGTGATGCTTTACCATCGCGATTCCTACAACTATCGTGTCAACATCTCGCTGTTGCGACGCGGAGGTGTTCATCTGCTACGTTGGCCCGTCGGGGTGAAGCTTGTTCATCTGCTTACGGGCGAGTCGGAAGAGGCTTTACGAGAACATGCAGCGCGTTTGAAGAGTGAACACTCGTATTTGAGTTCCGAAGAATTTCTGAGTCAGAACACGGACGGCGCCGGCAATCCGCTGGCTCGAGTCTATTCCCGAAAAGAAGCAGCGGAGTTATTCAGCGACTTTTCCGAAGTTGAACTGCGCACATATTTCCTGAACAAGAAGTGGCTCCCGATTCTTGGCCTTATCCTGCCACGCTCAATCGAGAAGCAGATGGCCTCGCGTTGGGGCTGGCATCTTTGGATATACGCGACGAAATGATCTCGCTCCNNNNTTATAACAATGAACCACCCACACCTCGCACTCCGTAGGAGTGCGATTCTTTAAGGCCGGAGGGCTATAAACATGGCGCTCCTCCAGAGCGGAGAAATTAACATGGCACTCCGTTGGAGCGAGAAAAGCTACCGACATTTGCACGAGGTCTTTTAAGTTTGATCAGTGAGATCTGAGATCTGAAATTGTTCTGAGCTAGAATGACTGCTGATGAAAAGAAGATTCCTGATTACTGGAGGCGCCGGCTTCATTGGTTCGAACCTTGTCGATCGATTACTCGCGAGCGATGTCGAGCACATCACCGTAGTCGACGACTTCAACGACTTCTACGAACCTGAAATCAAACGCGCAAACATTCGCGAACACCTTGCAGATCCGCGTTACAAACTAGCAGAGGTCGACATTCGAGATCGCGCTGCACTCGAAAACATTTTCGCAGGGCGCGACTTCGACTGCATTGTTCACCTGGCAGCACGAGCGGGCGTACGGCCCTCACTTACCGAGCCTGAACTTTATAGCGAGACAAACATCAACGGCACTCTGAATCTTCTTGAGCTTGCTCGTCATCACAATATCAAGCAGTTTGTGTTTGGTTCATCGTCGTCCGTTTACGGTATTAACGCGAAAGTACCCTTCAGTGAAGACGACCCGATTCGGCAGCCAATCTCGCCTTATGCTGCAACGAAAGGCGCTGGCGAACTTATCTGTCATGCCTATTCACACCTGTATGGCATTCGCTGCGTTTGTCTCCGGTTCTTTACCGTCTATGGTCCACGTCAACGACCGGATCTCGCGATTCACAAGTTCGCTAAACTCATCAGCGAGGGCAAGTCCATCCCGGTCTTCGGCGATGGCACGACACGTCGCGACTACACATACGTCGACGACATCATCGCCGGCGTCGTGGCTGCCATCGAGTATGAAGGGAGTGACTACGAGGTCTTCAATCTGGGCGAGTCGCGTACGGTTGAACTTCGGGAATTGATTTCGCTTCTGGAAAAAGAACTCGACACTCACGCGGTAATTGATCGGCAACCACCCCAGCCCGGTGATGTTCCGCAGACCTTTGCTGATGTCGACAAGGCCCGCAAGCTACTCGGTTACAACCCACAAACACAGATTGAAGAGGGCATCCGGCGATTTATCGAGTGGTTCCGTACCACTGAGAACCATAGAATGAAAGCGTGATACTTTGGAGTGCGTCGCCTTGTCGCCGCTTTATCAAAAGAAGTTTCCTTTAGTAGCGGTTCGCGATGACAAAGCGGTGACAAGGCACCACACTCCAAGGTTCTCCGATTAAATGAAAACTTACGCAGCTCCAGAAATATCAAACTCACCCGATGCAGTTCCGGCAGATGCTCCCGAGGTGTCTGTCTTCCTACCTGTGTTTAATGAAGAGCCAAACCTTCGTCCGCTACATACCAAACTGGACGAAGCGCTCAGGGCTCTTGGTCGTTCTGCTGAGATCGTATATGTCGATGACGGTTCGAGCGACGGTAGCCTGGAGATCCTGCGAGAGATAGCTGAAACGGATTCTCGTGTTCGCGTGGTTGCGTTAAGACGAAACTACGGTCAGACGGCCGCCATGGCTGCTGGAATAGATGCAGCCCAGGGCAAAGTGCTAATTCCAATGGATGCCGATCTGCAAAACGATCCTGCAGACATTGTGCGCCTGCTCGAAAAACTCGACGAGGGTTACGACGTAGTTTCCGGTTGGCGCAAACATCGTAAAGACAAGATGGTCACGCGCAAGATTCCCTCGATGATTGCTAATCGTATGATCTCTGTAATCGGCGGCGTGCCGCTTCACGATTATGGTTGCTCGCTAAAAGCTTATCGACGCGAGTCGCTGCAAGACGTGAAGCTCTACGGCGAGATGCACCGCTTTATTCCCATCTACGCTTCGTGGGCAGGCGCTCGAGTGACTGAAATTCCAGTCGATCACCATCCACGGACGATGGGTAAGTCAAAGTACGGCTTATCGCGAACGGTAAAAGTTGTATTCGACATGATCACGATCAAGTTTATGGCGTCTTATCAAACCAAGCCGCTTTATCTGTTTGGCTGGGCAGGTTTACTGACGTTCGCGATTTCCTTTTTCTCAGCGGCCTTAGCGATATCGATGAAGGTTTTGGCCTGGCCACATCACGCCGACTTTGTTGAAACACCGCTGCCGACAATGGCGATGGTGACCCTGGTTCTTGGAGTTCAGCTGTTCCTGATGGGCTTGTTAGCGGAGATGCTGGTCCGCACTTATCACGAATCGCAAGCGAAACCGATCTATGCAATACGTGAGCGACTGGGTTTCGTAAATCGTGAATCGTAAATCGTGAATCATATGAACCAGAGTCGTTAATAAAGTATTCGTATCAATGGAACCTCGCGAGAATCTAGACCTCTGGACAAGGCTCAGGTTACGAATGTCCGATATGCTTTAGCTTGTCGTCATTGTGGAAACGGGTGTTATGGCGCTAATTCAAGTCACGACAAGCTAAAGAGCCTCTTGCAAAACTCTCATTCTCCCCGTGCTTTAGCTCGGGGGTAGAGGTGCCGCTAAATCCAGGGAACCGCTTCAACGGTTTGACATTCTTGGCGACTGATGTTGGAACGCGACAGGATGAAAGGTTTGAAATGCTAAGTAAACGAGGTAACGAACTGGAGCCCGTAATTGAAATTGGCCCACGGCGGGAAACCGTTAAACGGTTACTTTACAGCATGGGATCCGCTGCACCCCGAGCTGAAGCACGGGGAGAATGAGAGTTTTGCAAGAAGCTCTCTAAAGCATGTCGGACATGAAATGTCGATTGACTCGGAGCGCGTCAATGTCGATAACGAGTCAATAAACTTTCAATTAATTCGTATAACGATTCACGAACCATGTGTGGGATTACTGGCTGGGCTAATTTCGATTCACGTACGTCTCCTTTCGACGGGGCGAAGGACTTGCTGCATTCCATGTGTGAACGCATGGTCCATCGCGGTCCCGACTCCGAAGGTCTCTACGTAACCAGCGGCGCTGCTCTCGGAATGCGCCGTCTTGCCATTATCGATCTTGTTACGGGTGAACAGCCGGTCTTCAATGAAGACAGGAGCATTGCTGTTGTACTCAATGGCGAACTCTATAACTATCGTGAAATTCGCGAGAGCCTCGAGAAGCGCGGACATTCTTTTCGCAGTGAATCAGATACAGAAGTACTGCCACATCTCTACGAAGAGTACGGCGACGACATGGTCCACGAGCTCAATGGCATGTTTGCCTTTGCCTTGTGGGACACCAAACGTCGGCGGCTCTTAATTGCGCGCGATCGCTTTGGCGAAAAGCCTCTCTACTGGGGCGTGTTCGATAAGACTTTGATCTTTGCTTCTGAGCCGAAGGTTCTCCTGGCCCATCCTTTAGTGAAACCGGCGCTGAACCTTCAAGCGCTGCGTCAGTACTTGTCTTTCGATTATGTGCCGGCGCCGATGTCGATCTATGAAGGTATCAACAAGCTTCCAGCGGCTCACAAACTTGTCCTGGAAGATGGCTGTGTTCATATCGCTCGATACTGGGAACTCAATTACCAGACTGTGACTCCTATTCCTAGTGAGCAAGAGGCTGCTGAACAGTTGCGGGAATTGCTTTCCGACGCAGTTCGGATGCGCCTGGTTTCGGACGTTCCGCTTGGCGTGTTGTTATCGGGCGGAGTCGACTCTTCAACAATTGCGGCGATGGCCGTTCGTTCGTCATCCGAGGCAGTAAAGACGTTTTCGATTTCATTTGCCGAGTCCTCGTTTGACGAATCTTCCTACGCTCGCGCAGTGGCGAAGTTTCTTGGTACCGATCATCACGAAGAACGCCTGAGCGCAAATCTCGCCGCGAACCTGGTTAGCGAGATTGGCGCCTTTATGGATGAGCCGTTTAGCGATCCGTCACTCGTGCCGACCTATTTGTTATCGCGCTTTACACGTAAGCATGTCACCGTTGCTCTTGGCGGTGACGGTGGCGACGAACTGTTTGCCGGATACGAGATGTACGTGGGCCATCGTTGGGCAGAGATTTACAAACACGTTCCCGGGGTCGTGCGGTCGAAGTTGATCGAACCACTCGTCGGTCTACTCCCGGTGAAAACGAAAAACCTTTCGCTGGATTACAAGGCTCGTCGATTTGTCGCGGGTGCAAACTTTGACGAGGTAGCCCGCCATCACATTTGGTTTGGTTCATTCACCCCCGAAGAGCAGACACACTTACTTACCGCCAATGCTCTGGCTCATACCGACGGCGATATCTATAAGCAGGCTCGCGAGATGATGCAGGAGTGCGCCGGGCCTGATTTGCTGAAGCGAATGCAAAACCTGGATACGCGGCTGTACCTTGCGGAAGACATCCTGACCAAGGTTGATCGCGCGAGCATGGCTGTTTCGCTGGAAGTGCGGGCGCCATTTTTAGATCCCCGCGTTGCCGAGTTTGCGGCGTCGTTGCCGAGCAGCTACAAACTGCGTGGGAGTAAGACAAAGTACATCTTGAAGAAATCGGTCGACGGAATGTTGCCGCGGTTTGTCGCGCGGCGGGCCAAGAAAGGGTTTGGCGTGCCGGTCGCCGAGTGGTTGAAGATGAAGTTGCGTCCACTGGCCCGGGATCTTTTGTCGCCGGAGCGGGTGAAGCGTGCGGGTGTTTTCAATCCTGAGTATGTTTCGCGTTTACAAGATGAGCATGAGCGTGGTGTAGCGAATCATCGAAAGCTGTTGTGGACGTTGTTGATGTTTGAACTCTGGCACGAGAGCTTTATCGAAACACCAAAGAGAATTGAAACTTCTGTCAGTAGGTCCTCCTAATGTCCGATACGCTCTAAAAAGCATATCGGACATTTAAGGGCGCCGCCCAAATACCGATGAGTCATGATACTGACAGGGTCGAAAAGGCATACACACAACTTCTTTCCTGGTGTCGGGAGCGTGACTTTGCGGGTCACGATCCTTTCGATGCGCTGAACAGCCGGCTATTCCAATCAACTCCTCTTGCTCGATCGAGAAACGCACGACTTCTTTGGACGCAACTTGTCAAACGATCTCCAGCCGACTTACGCAATCTTTCGTCAGTACCCACCGAACGTAATTCAAAAGGCATCGCACTTTTTGCGCTGGCGCAACTCGCCACCCATCGACGTTTGCGTACCTCCGCTTCTGAAGCAGATGCAAGAACGCTGCTCGCCGATCTAATTTCGATGCGACTCGAGGGTTACAATGGCGCTGCCTGGGGTTACAACTTCGACTGGCAGAGCCGGAACTTCTTTGCACCTCGAGGCACCGCGACCATTGTGCCGACAGCTTTTGCCGCCCGTGCACTCATAGAAGCCGCGCGCGAGTTTCAAGATGAACAATACCTCTCGACCGCACGCAGCATCTGTGCTCGCGATCTTCCATTCACTGCTCCTGCGGACGATCAGATCTGTTTCAGTTATTCACCCGAAAGCGATACGCAAATCTTTAATGCAAGTCTGTTGGCAGGTGAAGTTTTAGCCGAGGTTGGTGCCCTGACTGGTGAACGAAGGCTTCTCGAGATGGCTGAGAAGACTGCACGTTATGTAGTCCATCATCAACGCGAGGATGGTTCGTGGACCTACGGCACCGGGCCAAGCCAGCAATGGGTCGATAACTTCCACACTGCTTATGTGCTTTACTCTCTCAGTCGAATTATTAAGACCAGCAGCGTTGGCGATGAATTTGGGGAAGCGTTACGACGTGGATACGAGTATTGGCGGAAGACTTTCTTTCTTGCGGACGGTTGGCCGAAATACTACCATGACGACCCTTATCCCGCAGATGCACATGCCGGCGCGAGCGCAGTTGTCACTTTCCTGGAGCTCGCTGAACTGGATCCGAATTCATTACAGCTGGCTGAAGACGTTGCCCGGTGGACGATCCAGAATCTGCGCGACGAGCGTGGATTTTTCTACTATCAAAAACGCCGGTTCTACACGGTTCGTAAGCCTTTTATGCGTTGGACCCAATCGTGGATGTTGTACGCACTGGCAAGGTTGTTGGAAATGAGATGCCTGTAGCAGCGGATGTAATTCTCGGACGCGACGTTCGAATCTTTCAACCCGACCTGGTCAACCTTTACGGTTGTGCCATCGGGGCTGAAACAAAGATTGGCGCGTTTGTTGAGATTCAAAAAAACGTCAGCGTAGGTGAACGCTGCAAGATTTCTTCGCACAGTTTTGTCTGTGAAGGCGTGACGATCGAGGATGAAGTTTTTATTGGACACGGCGTCATGTTTACTAACGACATCTATCCCAGGGCCGCTAACGAAGATGGAACTCAGAAGACCGAAACTGACTGGCAAGTTGTGCCGACAACAGTCAAAAGACGAGCGAGTATTGGAAGCAACGCCACAATACTTCCCGGAGTAACAATTGGTGAAGCAGCAATTATCGGCGCCGGCGCAGTTGTGACGAGCGACGTTCCGGACTTTGCTATCGTTGCGGGCGTTCCGGCGAAGGTCATTGGCGACGTCAGGGAACGGATGGATAGCGAGAAAAAATGATCAATATTGGCGTCATAGGGCATGGCTACTGGGGCCCGAACCTGGTGCGAAACTTTATGGCCGCATCCGGCTCGCGCGTCACGGCGGTTTGCGATCAACAAGAAGAACGCTTAACTCAGTTACACAAGCTTCACCCGACGCTGACGACATACACCAACGCAGCCGACCTGATCGCTGACAAAAACGTCGATGCAGTTATTGTGGCGACGCCTGTCTCAACGCATTTTGACTTGGCGATGGCTGCAATGACCGCGGGCAAGCATGTGCTCGTTGAGAAACCGCTAGCGCAGCGATCTGATCTAGCGCGCCGGCTCATTGACGAAGCCGAAAAACGCGGGCTCGTGTTGATGGTGGACCACACCTTCGTCTACACCGATGCCGTCCGGACGATTCGTGAAATGATTGCGTCAGGAAAGTTAGGCGAGATCTATTACTACGACGCTGTGCGAGTGAACCTGGGTTTGTTTCAACACGACGTCAATGTGATCTGGGACCTTGCTATCCATGACCTTTCTATCATGGATTATGTCCTTCCCAACAAGCCCGTAGGGATTTCAGCGACAGGCATCAGTCACGTCCCGGGCCAGCCGGAAAACGTGGCCTACATCACTTTGTTTTTCCCCAATACTCAAATCGCCCATGTTCACGTCAACTGGTTGACGCCAGTGAAGGTTCGTCACACGTTGATCGGTGGCAGTGAGAAGATGATCCTTTACGATGACCTGGAACCCAGTGACAAATTGAAGGTCTACGACAAGGGAATCACGGTGACTCCTGGTCCGGAAGATGTTTACAAAATGCTGGTGAGCTACCGCTTAGGCGACATGTGGGCGCCGCGTCTCGACAACACCGAAGCGTTGCAAACAGAAGCGCTGCATTTCATCGATTGCATCACGAATAAGAAAGAACCGTTGACTGACGGTCAGGCAGGACTCCGAATGGTGAAGATGATCGAGGCGGCGGAACAGTCGCTCCAGGACCGCGGACGGTTGGTGGAGTTGACGTTATGAGAAGGATCATTTTCCAGATCTCATTTGACAGTTTTCAGTTGTCAATTTGTGGTTGTCGGTGATCGCTTGGAGCGGCTAGCGGCCCCACGTGTTATCCAAATGAGAACTGAAAAATGTCTAATGAGATCTGGAAAATGATCTTTTATGCCTGGCGACCTGGTACCAACGCATGAGGCTATGGATCGACCTCGCAAATTCACCACACGTTCCCTTCTTCCGAGCGTTGGTCGACAGGTTTGTCGAGCAAGGGCACGAAGTTAAAGTTACAGCTCGAGATTTCGCTGAGACAGTCCCGCTAGCCAAAGCAGCTAACATCTCAATCGAAGTGATTGGCGAACACGCTGGGCCACAAGTGTCCGCCAAGGCGGGCAACCTGATGAGTCGAGCCTGGGCACTTGCGTCGTGGGCGCGCAAGCAGAAATTTGATCGTGCGGTTAGTCACAATTCTTACTCTCAAATACTTGCAGCTCGCGCGTTACGACTCGAGTGCGTGACGTTGATGGATTATGAGTACCAACCGGCAAACCATCTCGCCTTCCGACTCTCTTCACGAATAATTGTCCCCGCGAGTTTCCCGGGAATACGTCTACGCCGTTATGGTGCTGGCTCCCGTCGGGTGCGTCGCTACGAAGGAACCAAGGAAGACGTATACCTCGCCGATTTCGAACCCGACCCGGCATTTACAAATGAGTTGTCTGCACTTGGTATCGCGCCGGATAATATTCTGGTTCTGATAAGACCTCCGGCTCACGATGCGCTGTACCATCGTTTTCAGAACACACTTTTTGACGAGGCCTTGAACTCGTTGTTATCCAATGCAAACGTCAGGGTTGTGTTGTTGCCACGAAATGATTCGCAACGCGCAGAGTATTCGTCTCGGTCTAATTCGAACTTGATCATCCCCATAGCGCCACTTGACGGTGCGAATCTGATTTCGGCGAGCGACCTGGTAATGAGCGCCGGGGGAACAATCAATCGCGAGGCTGCGGCGTTGGGAGTTCCCGTGGCGAGTATCTATGCCGGAAAGTGGGCGGCGGTCGATGAACAACTCGTACGAGAAGGTAGACTGCGAAGAATTTCGACGATGCAAGATTTCAAAGCGCTTAGCATCGGAAAGAAGCCGGCTACAAATCCACGAAGATCGAGAAAAGTGATAGATGAAGTGGTTAGATTGATTCTCGAATGAGCTGCTTGTCCTATATGCTAAGCCCGTAGTCTCCCAACCAATGAATGATGCGAGCTGAAAAACCAAGACGACTTATCGATCCTAGTGCTGTTCGTGTTCCTGGAAGGGCACCTCGTTGGATCGTTCCGACAGTCAAAGTCCTGCTCGTAATCATGGACGCTTTCGCAGCAGCGTTCGCCTTTGGATTGGCGTTTAAGTACCGCGAAGGGTTTGATGTGTTTGCAGGCACAGGTCCCTGGTCGTGGAGCCACGAGTTTGCACCCTACGCTGCGTTGCTCGTATTCGTGGTCGTCATCCGTTTGCTGGCCCTGCGTTCGGTAAATCTGTATCGAATACGTGGTGAGTTCTCGTTTGTGGATGATGGCCTGCGCGTATTCAAAGCGACTGCGATTGGCTCACTGTTGATTGTTGCGGTCGCCTTCCTGTATCGCGGTGGTTTTGAGTTTCGCGCTTTTTCGTATGCACGCGGTGTATTTATTGTTGACTTCGTTATTGCCTTGCTAAGCATCTGGTCGATACGCGTCCTGATGCGCTCTGTGCAAACGTTTGTCCGGCAACGACAGATCAACTTGATTCCCACGCTCGTTGTTGGCCGTGGACCTGAAGCCGCACTTTTCATCAAACAGATGCGTGAACGACCGTCGCTTGGCTATCGCGTAATTGGTCTGGTCGACATCAAGCCGGTGGACGGGAGTGAGGCAGAAAGCTACGAAGGCGTGCCCGTCGTGAGCACTCTCGAAGGCCTTCCCGAAGCAATTCGCGACTCAGGGGCAAACGAAGTGATCATTGCCGACCCGGAAGTTAATGGCGACGCGCTCTTTGAAGTGATGATTCGTTGCGGTCGTCGACGCGGTGTCGAGTTTCGCATCGCGCCAAGTTTGTTCAACTGCCTGCCGCGCAAGACCGAGATCGATCAAATCGGCGTACTGCCGATGATTCGACTGTTTCGCGAGCCGTTGTCGAGTGGCGCCCGGTTGCTCAAGAGAACTTCCGATATCGTGGTCTCAGCACTCGCGGTTGTTTTGCTGTTTCCTCTCTGGCTGTTGATAGCGTTACTCATTAAGTTGGATTCGAAGGGCCCGGTCTTCTACTCGCAGGAACGTGTTGGAATGGATGGCCGCTTATTCCTGGTTTTCAAGTTTCGGACAATGAAGGCGGGGGCGGATTCCGAAGTTCATCGAGAGTACCAGCGAGCGTTCATTGCCGGACGAGCGGAAGCGTCTCTTAGTGACGATGGAAAGCCAACCTACAAGTTGCTGGGAGATGCGCGCATCACGAGAATCGGGAAACTCCTCAGGCGAACAAGTCTCGACGAAGTTCCGCAACTGCTAAATGTGTTGATGGGTGATATGAGTATTGTTGGACCAAGACCCCCGATTCCATATGAGGTGGAAGCGTACGAATTGTGGCATCGCAAACGTCTCGATATGAAACCTGGTTTGACTGGTCTATGGCAGGTGTCGGGGAGGAATCGTCTGCCGTTCGAAGAGATGGTTAGATTGGATCTCTTCTACATTGAGAATTGGTCGCTGTTGCTTGATCTGAAGATCATCCTGAGGACTGGATTCGTGATGATCGGCCGCGAAGGATTTTAACCGCCGTCTTAACCACAGCGTTTCGCTGCTTGTCATAGCTAGCAGATCCCTAAAAGAAGCTCTGCGTAGTCTCAGCGTTCTCTGCGTCTCCGCGGTCAAATGGATTAAACCCAATCTCAACCGCCGAGGCGCCGAGAACGCCGAGATTACGCAGAGTTTCTAGGAGGCTCCGAGATGCAGAAATCATCTTTGGGTGACGAACGAAGGATAATTCTTCTCTTAGTTTGCCAAACCTGCCAGTGCGATCTCGAGCAAAAGCATCTTCTTGATTCCTTTATAGAGCGGTTCGATCTCGCAGTTCTCAGTTAACGCATGGGAGTCGGCACATGGACCGGCGCCGGTCGAGATTGAGGTGATACCTTCCAGGAGTGCTGCGCTCGAGTTGTTTGAACCGGCGTTGCCAATTGGCGGATCAAAACCCATTGCCCGGTGTACAGCTTCCGCCATCTTCACCAGGTGTGATTCACGATTACCTGGCAGCACCGCAGCAGGTGAAGATGAGATAATGTCGGTCTTCACGGTCATTCCCGCCTTCTTCGCTTCTTCTTCCAGGATGTTTGCAATCTGTTTGTCGAGTTCAGCGATCACGTTATTGTCCGTCGAACGCAGGTCCACAGTGAACCAGGCGTCAGAAGCTTTCGCATTTGGAACTTCAGAACCACCTAGCATGCCAATGTTCAAATTCGACGAAGGATTTGTCGGGACTTTCAACTCATAGATGCGTGCGATTGCATGTGCGAGTGGCAAAGACGCCGAGTAAGGTGGAGTGCGTGAACGAGTGTGACCACCTGGTCCAATGAAGTGATGGCGATACCAGTTGATACCGATACCCGCGTACGTAAAACCTTCGTAGCCGCCGTCGAGAGCAATGTAGTAATTAACTTTTCCTTTGTTCGCTTTTGTGTAGAACTTGGCGCCAGTCATTCCGGCTTCCTCGTCGGTGGTGAATAGAAAAACCAGATCACCTTTGGTTTTGATCTT
>QHXL01000245.1:0-1221 GCA_003222935.1 Acidobacteriota bacterium | reverse complement strand
TCAAGCCTGGCTGGAAGACGGTATCCATGTGGGCGTCAAACACTGTAACTGGTCCACCGCCGGTTCCCCTGCGAGTCGCGATAAGATTTCCAGCTGTATCGTAACGAACTTCAAGGTTGGACTTTCGCAGGATCGACTCGATGTACTTTGCGCGTTCCTGCTCCTGCTTGGATGGCGCGTTGATCTCGGTAATTGCGATCCATTCGCTCAGAATTCCGTTACGCGTATTATCGATGTACCTCATTGCGTTCTTCACGCGTAAGTCATCCTGAATCGATTTGACTTGATCCGGGTAAGACTTCGTTTGTGTAAAGTCGGGAGTCGCCAATGTGAGCACGACAAGGCAGGACAACAAAGCAAGGACAGATCTGTGCATGGAGTTTTCTCGTGGTTAGAATATATTAAGCGCGGGCATTCTAATCGCTTCTTTGGACTGAACAAAAGAACCCGACACCAATTCACACCTATGCGCACACATTAGTTCTCAATGAACATGCCCCGGCAGCAGGTCCAGGACCCAAAACGGCCAATCGTCAAATGGCTTGAGAGCGGCATCATCGGCTGTATATTTCTGGTTGCGATCTCTGCTCCGCACTCGATTGCCGCAACGCAGACTGCCTGGCTGACGGGGATGTTGCTTTGGGTTGTGCGCTTTGCTTTCTTCCCTCGACCAAAACCGTTTCGATCTCCAGTTGATTACGCCTTGATCGGTTTCTTCTTGATCAGTGGTTTGTCGGGCGTCTTCTCTTACAGTCCGTTCCTGTCGATCGGTAAGATGCGAGCGGCAAGTCTGTTTACGATTGTCTACCTGGTTTCGCAAAACGTTAGCTCCATACGAACGGCGCGCGTGCTCACGTTTGCACTGATCGCGTCGAGCATGTTTGGAGTGTTACTCACAGCGGGCCAGTTGGTAATTGGGAAGGGCGTCAAAGTCCAGGGAGTGAAAACAGAAAGTGTGTTGACTAAGGCGAACTTTCACACGAGGACAGTGTCGAAGTTAACGCCAATAATCAACGGCGACATCATTTGGCAGATCGACGGTCAGCGCGTCGACTCACCCGAAGAGATCACAAGTGCGTTGGCAGGCGGCACGGGACTGGCAAAAGTAAAAATTTATCGAGTTGAGTGGACACCGGAATTGGAAGTTCCGCGCGCTCAACTTTTGCCAGGTACGAACGCGTTGGACCAACTCGGAATATCAAACTGGTCGCGCGGTCGTGA
>QHXL01000244.1:9310-9816 GCA_003222935.1 Acidobacteriota bacterium | reverse complement strand
CACCAGGGGATTCATTCCATGACCGCGCAAGTCGGGCCAAAGGATTGTGAAGTTTGTCGTTTCGTTTATCTTTACGCCAAGGTTTAAGGCATATGAGCGATCAGCGCCATAGCGATGCAAAAGTACAACTGCCGGCGCACCCTGTGCTCCTTTGAGCAACCACCCTCGAGCTCGAGTTCCGTCATGGTTGGCCCATGTCTCATCAGTTATTTTCAGTACTCGTCCACTGATATTGGTGAATGATTGTGCTGTAACCAGGTAAGGACGCTGAGTGGGACGCGAAACGCAGTAGACAATGAATGCAAGTGAGCCCAGCAACGCCAGCACGATGACCAGCACTATGGGCAGAAGGGACCTAATAAGTCGCTTACCGAATCGTCGTCTTGGTGGCATCAGGTTCTGATAGTGATGATCGACTCGCGTTTGACTTAGCTTAGGCCCCAACCGTCCAGCACGTCTCGAGTCGCCTCATAATAGTCTTCCGGAGTGTTGATGTTAACAAAAAA
>QHXL01000244.1:8710-9258 GCA_003222935.1 Acidobacteriota bacterium | reverse complement strand
ACGGACGACGCTTTCCGCTTTCAATCAGTTCGCCGGCAAGCGTCAAACATGGGTCGACCCGATAGAAAGCACATAGTGGTTGAGGACGGTCATCAGGCTGAATAGGAACGACGGCTTCGTACTCTTGTTCCCTGCGCTTCTTGTCCAGTTCAACAAACAGTGCGCCTGTTACAAACGGAAGATCGCAGGCAGTGATCATGGCCCACTGAGTGGTGCAGGCATTTAATGCTGCGTGCAATCCGCCGAGCGCCCCCCACCCGGGATAGACATCTTTCGCAACCTTCAACCGCGGATCGGCAACCGCATGGCCAACTAAAGTTACAGAGTCAGTAACGTGGAAAAGCGTATTAGCGATGTGCTGCGTAAATGTCTTCTCGTTGATGAGCAACTGCGACTTGTCAGTGCCCATCCGACTCGATGCTCCGCCCGCGAGGATGAAAGCTTCGATCTGGTCCATATGGTTTCGGTATTAATGTAGAAGGGACTCCCACCAACCGGACGTTATCACGCGATTAGCCATCAGGCAATGAGTAATGATGTCCGATATG
>QHXL01000244.1:0-8702 GCA_003222935.1 Acidobacteriota bacterium | reverse complement strand
GTCGTGACTCAGAAACAAATACTAGCCAGGAAATGGGACCCCGGAAGGTGCTTTCGGGACTATCCGTCCTAACCTGTCCTTTGAGTAATGAGCATCTACTTGGTACCTCTGCCTTGACCGACTTCTTTTGCGAAGTTTATAGTCGCTAAGCGTCTTTGGACCTGATTTCGGCATCTATTAAAAGACGCATTTCAAGGTTCCCAATTGAATTTAGTAGTCTGAGGTTGTGAATGAATAAAGTCTTCTCAGTTTTCCTTGTCCTCTTAGTCGCAATTTCTTCAAACACTCTAACCAGGGCGCAGCAAACTAACGGACCGAGCGCGAATACTACCCAGCTTTTTGCTCTGGAGGACATACGTCCCGGAATGAAAGGAATCGCGAAGACTGTTTTCCAGGGGACCGAGTCGGAAGATTTTGGAGTGGAAGTCCTGGGCGTAATCCCCGGTTTTCCTGGGCCTCGGCAGTCCGCCATTATTGCCAGACTGACTGGAGCCAATGCTGAGAAGACCGGTGTATTTGCCGGAATGTCAGGGTCGCCCGTGTTTATCGACGGCAAGCTTGTCGGAGCAATCGCTTTTAGTTTTCCCTTTTCGAAAGAGCCAATCGCCGGTATCACACCCATTAAGCAAATGATCGATCTCTTCAATAAGGGATCGGAAAACGACAAACAAAAGGCTAAAGAACCTCGCGCCGTTTCATTTGCGCAGTTGGCTTCAACTGATTGGAAGCCGAACCTGCCAAAGCCTGCAGTAAGTCCAATGTCTTTACTCGCTCCGGTGTCCGTTGATTCACCCTTGATGGCTTTGATGGGTCAACAGATGACTCCTATCGCGACGCCGCTGGTTTTTAGCGGTATTAGCCAGGAATCGTTGGCTATGTTTGCACCGCAGCTAGCGGCCAGCGGTTTGTTGCCGGTGGCGGGTGTTGGTGGCGCCGCGGCAATTACTCCACTCGTTCCTGCAAACGACAAGACATTTCCATTCGGCAGCTCGATCAGTGTTCAACTTGTTCGTGGCGACTATTCACTTGCAGCTGCGGGAACCGTCACGCTGCGTGACGGCGATCGTATTTACGCTTTTGGTCACCCGTTTCTGAGTTTGGGCACTTCCGACATGCCGATGACCGAGTCGTCCGTGGTCACCGTTGTTCCGAATATCAACAACTCGTTCAAGCTCTCGGTTCCGGGGAAGATGGTTGGATCGATTTCGCAAGATAGAGCCTCCGGAGTTTTTGGCTTGCTGGGTCAAGCCCCCAAGATGATCCCTGTGAAGGTAAATCTGCTGACGAGTCGTGATCGTAAGGAAACGTATTCTTACGAAATCGCCAACGACACATTTCTGACGCCCTTGCTTTTGAATATCACGGTCTTTAACACAATCACTTCGAGCGAACGTGCACTAGGTGATTCGACCATTGTCATGAAGGGCGAGATCAAAATTAAAGGGCAGGATGCGATTAAGATTGATCGACGATTCTCAACTATGAACTCAGCCATTATGGCCGCCGGATCGATTGCGTCGCCGGTGAGTTCGTTGCTGACGAGCGGTTTTGATGACGTTCAGCTTGACGGTATTACGCTTGATATTTCATCGTCTGATACCAAGTACGCGGGCACCTTGGAACGCGTTGCTTTGGATCGCACCGAAGTCAGACGTGGTGAAAAAGTGGAAATTCAAGCGTATGTTCGCACTGAGTCAGGCCGACAGTTTGTACAGCGGATTCCGGTGCAAATCCCTGAAGACGCGACCCCAGGTCAGTTGCTGGTATTTGTCGGCGACGGTGGCGCCTTGCAGGAAGGTTCACCGGCGAAGTCATTTGTGCCGCAAGATCTGAGTCAGCTCGTGAGAGCCATTAACACGGTCAAGAAGAGCGACCGTTTGTACGTAAAACTGTTTCGAATAACAAACGGAGCGGTCATCGGAACTAGTGAAATGCCAAGTTTGCCGCCTTCAATGGTGGCTACTCTAAATAGCGAAAGAACCTCAGGCGGTTATACGCCAACGGTTTTGTCACCGGTTTATGAAATGGAATTACCGCCGGCCGAGTTTGTGATATCAGGTCAACAACTGATAGCAATTGACGTTATACCTTAGGTGTCCGATAAACTTCAGTTTGTCGTTGACTCTAGAAAGTATCAGCCACGATTCAAAAAGAATCGTGGCTGATTTTTTATGGAGGTCACGACAAGCTAAAGCATGTCGGACATTCCGAAGTCGGACACTTCTTAAGTTCCAACTGCGAGCTGGGCATTGGCACGTGCTCGGAATGCTGCCGCTAGCTTATCGACTTCTTCAGGTGAGTAGTTGGCCGACCGAAACGCATCTTTGATCTGCTCGTCACTCAATCTCTTGATTAAGTTACCTAAACTGTAAGACCCGCGAAGAGTTTCTGGTTCTTGCCGCTGTACTTGAACTGCACGTTGTTACCGTTCACCTTCTCAATGAAAGGCGACTTCGCGTAGTCGTCCGGATCATTTCGCGTTCGGGATAAGAATCCACCGGTTTTTCCAAATGAACCACCCAGATCGCTGACGATGTATCGAAGTTTGCCGCCTGTAGGTTGATCCTTTGAGGCGAGGATTTCGTTATTGTCGTCTTTCATATCCCAGTTATTGATCATCAGCATGAAGATCTTGAGACCTCGGAACTCAGGAGTGTTCATGAACGGGTTGTTTTCCCACATCCAGTTGCCGTTGCGTTTTATGTTTTTCGGTCTTGCCTCCATGCGGACGTTTTCGAATTCGCCCTTACCTTCGATCTTCAATTTGGGAATCAGGTAAGCGATTTCAGGTTCATATCCGATGGCCCAAATAATCCTGTTTGCAGCGGTGTCAGTCTGAGATTCCTTACTGACTTTTGCCACCCACTCATTCCCGGCACCATCCTTCACAATATATTTCTTCGAATAACCGCCGGGTTTGTCGGCAACGAATGTTACCCGACTGAGGTCTGGTTTCATGGATTCACCGCCAGCGCCTAATAGAAGATTGCGCTGCTCGATGTCGGCCGGTTCAGTCCAAAGTACCGGCGTTCCCGTGTAGACTTTTTTTTCCTTGGCTTTTTGGGAGAAAACAACAGAGGTTTGCGCGACGATCAGTAGCGCAGAACACAACAGCAATTGAATTTGGTTTTTTCTTAGCATAATTGGTCCACCTGTGGTTTAACGGCACTCCGGATTCAAAACAGAAAAAGTTGGTGCTCGATTATAACGCGAAAAGCCAGTACCTTTTGGGTACTGGCTTTCATGATTTCAGCTTTTTTTTGTTTTACTCTTTTGGCGGAGGTGCTCCCTGGGGACACGTCCATAGCTCAACCATCAGCTCATCGCGAGTTCCGCCGACGAGTGTAACGATGCGTCTTGCATCAATTCCCCTTGAATTTACGAGGTAATCGACGATCCGAGTTGTGTGTCTCTGGACGTCGCCGGGCTTACTAGTGCGACCCCGGTAAACGATGATGTACGCAGTTGCCGTCGGGTCGTTTTGGAGTTCAATGCCGTAATTGTCGAGACGAGCCTTCTCGTCATTACGGGAAATGTCGGGGAATTCATCGAATTTGCGACATTTCGCTTCGGGAACCGGAATCGAAACTGCACAACTTGCGGAGCAGTCCGTCGGATATCCCGCCATGGTCAATGTTGCTTTGACGGTCTGTCCGGCGAGTCCCGTGGTATCGACCCTGATTGTTGGGGTGCCCTGACCATCGGTAATGGTTCCCGCCGAAACACTCCAGTTGTAAATCGGAGCGACCCCGGAACTACCTCCCGAAATATTCGAACTAAAGGTCAGCGGTTGATCGACGACAACATCGGTCGGGCAGATGATTTCAACAGTCGGACAAACTGGCTTTTCCGGGGGACACGGTCTAACGACAACGGTGGTTGAAGTGAATGCGTTGCATTCACCAGCGTTGTTTCCAGTTTCAATATTGATAAAGGCTTTGTAAACGCCGGGAGCGAGACCCGACAAATCCCAGTTTACGGTTGGGCCATTGCCATCGATACGGCCTGCACTCGACGACCAGCGATACCGAATTGGGTTTCCATCGGGAGAGCTCGCACGGGCATTGAGCTTAACAAGAGTAGCTCCCTCGCAGGCAGTTACGACGGTAGTATCTGAGGATAAGCTCAGGCTCGGCGGAGCATAGACAAAGGTTTCTCTCTTTTTTTGTGCCGATGCTTCTAAGGGCAGGAAAAGCGCTGCCAGGGCAATTGGCAGCAAATATCCGACTAAGCGGCTTGGGCTTCTAAACATTTCGGCTCCTCAATTCGATTTCGATCAAAAGTCAGTCGTAAACAAACCCCCGGCAAGGCGCCGCGGTGTTGTCTTGGGAAATGCTGTTGATAAATGAAAGAGGTAATCAGAAGGAGTTTCCACAATGAAACCTCAGTCTGATAGTAAGACTGGGTTTGACTCATCCCGTGATTTAACGTTAGATCAGTGTTCTTCCCGAGGTCCAGACAAGAAGCGTCTCGAAACACTAACGAAATGTACAAGCCCCTGGTCATCGTCATCTTGACGCTGCTGATTTTATGCGGCTGCAAGCGTGGAGGTAACTCCACTGCCAGCAGTCAGTCCGGCGGATCCGATGCTGCAAACGGAGTAACCAACAATCCAGTTGAAGCACGATCGTTCCTCGAAAAGGGCAAGTTGCTTTATCGAGATGATAAGGATTCAGAGGCCGCTGAAGCCTTCAAACAGGCGATTAGCTTAGATTCGACACTTGCCGAGGCTCACTTTCGACTAGGACTCGCTTACGAGGCACTCAGTAAGGCGAGGGAAGCTGAAGACGAATATAAGCAGGCGGTTGAGACTTACAAGAAATACCTGACTGACAACAACGAAGATGCTGAAGCTCATTATAATCTTGGACAAACCTTTGTTGGTCTTCAGCAGTACAGCGACGCAATTCGGGAATTCAGGCAGGCTGTAAAACTAAAGTCCGACGATCCAGACATTTATTACGACATGGGTTTGGCCCATATTAAGTTGGCGCAGTATTCAGAGGCGGCCTCAGCGTTCACAAAAGCTATAGAGATAGATCCTGACTACTACCGCGCCCAGGACGGCCTCGACGAGGCGCGGGAGGGAATGAGCCGCGTCAAAGCAGGAAGAAAGCACCAGGAAGATTTGCTCAAGAAAGCTAAAGAAGGCGAAATAAAGAAATCTGGGGAGGGGACGCCAAACGCGTCGCCAACCAAGCCGCCTGCACCAAAAGGAAATAAAGGTTAATAACGAAAATGGCTACGTACACACCACCACCATACTTCCCGCAAAGCTCCCTCGCACCGCCTGACAAGAATCGATACCGAAAATTTAAGCTGATACTAGCTTTGGTTTGTCTAATTATGGCTTTGGTGCTTGTTGGACTAGGATTCGGCGTTTGGTACCTGGTCAGGGCAGTCTAGCTCAGTTCGAAACACTATCTTGACAACAACTTGGCCTCCCCTCGCTTGACACATCCGTCTCCCATCCGTATAGTCTGCCGTTTCGGACAGAGGGTCTGAAGTCTACAATGCAACGTCTAGTTGGTTCTGTCGGTGTGGAGGCGTTGCTCGGCCAATAGTTTTATAGGCCGTTGACAATTATTGTGGCGTAAATGGCAGGCGACGCGGTCAGTTTTATTGACTGTTCCAACGCATGCCCGCGCGGGAGGTTAACTCCTCGTCCTATTAAAGCGACGCCACAGAAAAGTTTTGGCTTAAGGGAAGCCATCATCCACACCCGCCAGATAGCGAATTCAGAACATCCCTAAACACAAGATTCAACAGGGCAGCCGCCTGCGCTGACTGCCGGACTGGTTCCGGAAAGAGGCAGGCAAGCGCCTTTTTGCGTGTCCAAAACGCCAGTAATAAGAGGAAAACAGTGCCGACGATAAATCAGCTTGTTCGCAAAGGTCGCCAGCAGGTCAAGTACAAAACGGCCAGTCCTGCGCTTCAGAGTTCACCTCAAAAACGTGGTGTGTGCACGCGTGTTTATACGCAAACACCCAAAAAGCCGAATTCGGCTCTACGAAAGGTTGCTCGCGTGCGGTTGACCAATGGGATCGAGGTAACAACTTACATCCCCGGAGTTGGTCACAACCTGCAGGAACACTCAATCGTCCTGATTAGAGGTGGTCGTGTGAAGGACTTGCCGGGTGTGAGGTATCACGTGATCCGCGGAACCCTGGATTCGGTGGGCGTTGCCGATCGAAAACAAGGTCGGTCCAAGTACGGTGCGAAACGACCCAAGGCGAGCGCGAAGTAAATGGGTAGCACAGACTTCAGTCTGTGTTTGAGCGATAACAATTGAGAATCACAGACTGAAGTCTGTGCCACTTGAATCCGGAACCTTAGATATGCCAAGACGAAGAGTAGCTGAACGACGCGACGTACTTCCCGATCCTGTTTACAACAGCCCCCTGGTAACGAAGTTTATCAGCGGTGTCATGTGGGACGGGAAAAAGTCTGTAGCCGAGAGCATTTTCTACGATGCCATGAAGCAGGTTGGCGAGAAAACGGGTGAAGAGTCGCTCAAGGTTTTCAAGCGGGCAATCGACAATGTTAAGCCCACAGTGGAAGTGAAATCGCGACGCGTTGGCGGTTCTACTTACCAGGTGCCGATTGAAGTTCACCAGGAGCGACGTGGTGCTTTGGCAATCCGCTGGATCGTTTCCTACGCGCGAGGTCGCGGCGAGAAGACGATGACGGACAGATTAGCGGCTGAAATTCTCGATGCTGCAAACAACCGCGGAAATGCCGTAAAGAAGAAGGAAGATACGCACCGCATGGCCGACGCGAACAAGGCGTTTGCGCATTACAAATGGTAAGGATGAGCTTGGTGCTTTGTGCTTTGATCTTCGTCAAAGCTCAAAGTTCAAAGAACAAAGTTCAAAACAGCAATGGCTAAGCACGACTTAAACAAGTTCAGAAATATCGGCATCATGGCTCACATCGATGCCGGCAAGACCACCACGACCGAACGTGTCCTTTATTACACCGGTATCACCCACAAGATCGGTGAAGTACATGAGGGTACGGCGACGATGGACTGGATGGAGCAGGAGCAAGAGCGCGGTATCACTATTACCAGCGCTGCGACAACCTGTTTCTGGGAAAGAAACGGCGTCGATCATCGAATCAATATTATCGACACTCCTGGCCACGTCGACTTCACAATGGAAGTTGAACGTTCGCTTCGTGTGCTTGACGGTGCAGTGGCGGTGTTTGACGGAGTTGCCGGTGTTGAACCGCAGTCTGAAACCGTTTGGCGCCAAGCGGATAAGTATGGCGTTCCGAGAATCTGTTTTATCAATAAGTTAGATCGTGCAGGCGCTTCATTCGATCGATCGTTTGAGTCAATTATTACTCGCCTCGGTGCAAATCCTGTCGCTATTCAGATTCCAATTGGTCTGGAAGATCAATTGAAAGGCGTTGTCGATCTGATCACGATGAAGGGCTTGATCTGGAGCGACGAGAGTAAAGGTTCTAATTACGAAACCGGCGATATCCCTGAGAACTTGAAAGAGGATGCCGCCGCAGCTCGCGAGAAACTTATTGAAGCAGTGGCCAGTGTCGATGACGACTTGATGCACAAGTACATCGAGGGTGAAGAGATTTCCGAAAAGGAAATTCGCGCGGCGCTTCGCAAGGGTACGATTGAGTTAAAGCTGGTGCCTGTTGTTACCGGGTCCGCTTTCAAGAATAAAGGCGTTCAGACCCTGCTCGATGCAGTCGTGGATTACCTTCCTTCGCCTCTCGATGTGCCTCCGGTGGAAGGGATCAATCCCAAAAATTCAGAAATAGAAGGCCGACCCCCTGACGCGTCCGCGCCATTTTCCGGACTGGTATTCAAGATCATGGCCGACAAGCACCTGGGTCAGCTGTCGTTCGTGCGCATCTATAGCGGCACGATCAAGGCTGGTTCGTATGCCTACAATCCGGTTAAGGATTCGAGAGAGCGCGTCGGTCGCCTGCTGCGCATGCACGCGAACAAACGCGAAGATATTGAAGACGCGAGTGCCGGTGAGATCATTGCAATCGGCGGCATGAAGCAGGTAACCACGGGTGATACGGTTTGCGACGAAAACAAGCCAATCATTCTGGAGAAGATGGAATTTCCGGCTCCGGTGATTCGTGTTGCGGTTGAGCCGAAAACTCGGCAAGACCAGGACAAGCTCGGCGTAGCTCTGAATCGACTAGCCCAGGAAGATCCGTCATTTAACGTCTCGACCGATCAAGAGACCGGCCAAACTATTATTGCCGGCATGGGCGAGCTGCACCTCGAAATCATCGTCGAGTCGATCGCATGAAGCGGGAATTCGGAGTTGAGGCGAGTGTTGGTAAGCCTCAAGTAGCTTATCGAGAAACCATTACTCAGCAAGCTCCGGGTAAAGAGATCTTCAAGAAGCAGACCGGTGGTCGTGGACAGTTCGGCCATGTGGAGCTCGAAATTGAGCCAGCACCGGGCGAAGGTTTTGTATTCGAAAACAAGATCACCGGCGGTGCTATTCCCAAGGAGTACATCCGACCGGTTGAAAACGGAATCAAGGACGCCATGGTGCGTGGCTTTTTGGCAGGCTATGAGCTGGTCGACATTAAGGTGCGGCTGGTTTTTGGTAGCTACCACGAGGTCGACTCTGATGAGCGTTCATTCCAGATTGCCGGCTCGCTTGCGTTCCAGGACGCAGTGCGAAAGGCGAAACCTGTATTGCTCGAACCCA
>QHXL01000243.1 GCA_003222935.1 Acidobacteriota bacterium | reverse complement strand
CTCAGAGGTAGCATAGAGAAGGACTAGAAAGAGAATCGGACTTGAAGTTGAATGCGTCGGTTCCCTGCTGCCGCACTACCACCTGGACCAAAACCAAAACTTCCCGCAGTCGAAGTTGACTCACCGAAGCGCGGCGAACTCAAATTAGAAATCGGCTGGCTCAGGTTTGTGGTGTTCAGCACGTTCTGAATATTCACCGAGAAGGTCACGTTGTAACGCTTCTCCGCTGAGGGACCGGCATTCGACGAAGGCGTTGCGCTACCGCCGGGGGTTCGCGTGCTTGCTGCTTGCGCTCCTTGTGTCGAACCTGCTTTCGAACCAGTTGCGCCGGCGGGTTGAACTGCTGGCGACGATCCCGGCATGTCCCCAAACGTAATTGAACGGCTAATACTCAGGTTTACCGAATAGAAACGTGGGCCTACTCCGTAGTTTCGGGGAATTAGATCCTGACCGATCGCCGGGTTCAAATCAAAGTTGCCGTAGCTCGTTCGTTTGAGATCAGCGAGAGCTGTTTGAGCCGTTGCAAACGCCGGACGTTCGGTAAAGATTCCGTCGCCGTTCACGTCGCGACCGGTAACGATGTTGAAAGGTCGGCCCGACGAGATAATGATAAACGGATTCAGGTTCAACTTAAGTTTCGGCAGAATCATCGTACCGCCTATAAAAAAGTTTCCACCCGGAATAAACGACACTCTCGAATATTCATTACTCACATCGTAGCTATCCGCCGGAAAGCAGCTGGCAATCGAACCAAAGATGCATTCAGTGTCGGTCTTCCCTCTTCCAAATCCGTAGTTGGCAAACACCGAGAAGCCTTTACTCATCTGGCGCCGTAAGCCTCCGAAGAAGCGATAGTCATTAAACGACGCGCTGGACTCGTAATAATAGATGTCTCCAGGTTTGCCGTATGGTCTAACTGCCGCACTCGGATTACTCGGGTCGTATGTTCCAGGCAGTGGCGCATTGATATTGCGAAGACGAAGCAAGTGCTTGCCTCGATAGTTGAAGGCTACAGCAAAGAAGGTGAACTTCGATGGAAGCTGTCGTTCGAAATTGATCGCGGCCATCGTGAAGGTTGGTGCCTGGAAGTCGTCGGCGATTGTGCGCACTATTTGAGGCGCCGCAAACGCCGCCAGGGTTTCCGCACTGGGAACATTCGTCACGGTGCCATCCTGTGAGAACTTCGTAATGTCCAAAACATTTTCATTGAAAACTCTGAAGTCGAGTTGATTCGATCCGTTAAAACGATTAGCTAGCAGCGTGGCTCGTTCACCGAGTCGATCGTAGAAGTAACCAAACCCGCCGCGAATCACCATTTTAGGTTGTGACGAACTCGAGGGCGCACCTGGTCCACTTCCCACACTCGTTCCACCCGGCGCCCAGGCGAAGAACACCCGCGGCGCAAAGTTCAGGTTGCTGCTGATGTTTGTTTGCCGTTCATAGCGGAGTCCAAGCGTCAGCGTGAAGTTAGGACGCACTCGCCACTCGTCCTGTATGAAAGCACCCATGTCGATCTGTGTAACCTTCGCTTCGGGATTTCCACCAGCGAGCGATAACTGAGTTACTCCGCCGCCGAGTTGACGCATGCCTGGCTGATTCTGAAAAAGTAGAGTGCGTCGATAACGCTCCAGACTTGTGATGGAAACGATCACCGGTTGCCCACCCGGTCCCAGAACGACATTATTATTCGCGTCCAAAAGTGGGGCGTCTCCTCCTGAGAAGGTGTAAGTACCACCAAAGTTCTGAGGCGAGAAATCAGTGATGCTCACCCCACCTACCCGACCACCGAACCGTAAAATGTGTTGCCCCTTGGTCCAGGTGGTATAGTTTTGGATTTCCCAACGATCGTCGTCGTTGTGGGCCAACCCGACTTGTGATCCCCCCGAGATAAAAGAGTCCTGAACCACAACAGTCGGAATTGTGTTGTTGCCGTCTTGCCGGGAACGATTCCGGATGTACTGAAACCTGGTTTCATTCAACATTGCCGGACTGATTATCGCTGTCTCCGTCAATTGCAAAGTTTGTTGTGTGCTTGACCGATCGTAGGCGCGCTCCGGCAAGGAAAAGTCTGACGCTCCCACGTTCTGAGCTTCGGACTTGTTGTAAGAATAGCGGAGCACAAATGTGTGATTCGCTCCCAACTGATAGTCGAATCGCGGGCTTATCGAAAGGTTCTTATTGGGCACCAGGCGTGTCATGTTGAAAGGCGTCGGCTCTAAAGCTGAATTCAGAACTGTCGCGTTGATGATCGCGTTGTCGTCAGTGACGCGCTGGGAGAAGTCGACGAAGAATGACGCTCTCCTGGCGATAACCGGGCCGCTAAGACTGCCACCGTAATATCGGATTTGAAACGGAGCGCGGGTGGGAGCAAAAGGATTACGCGAGTTCAGACTTTCATCTCCAAAGTTGAAAAAACTGCTCCCGCGCAGCTTTTCCATACCTGGCTTGGTAAGGATGTCGACTCGACCAAATCCAATACCGGCGTTCTCAGCATTGAATGGGTTCTGATTCACTCGCACTTCGCGAATTGATTCTTTCGGCGGCATCCGACCACCGGTGAAACCATCAACAAAGATCTGACCTCCATTTGGTCCTGCAGATGGGCCAGCCATTGCCTGAACTGCTGACGCTAAGGCATCTGGATCATCCGGCAGGACGTCGAGATCCTGACCTTTGAGCACGAGCGCATCGGCGTTGTTTGCCGGGTCGGTGTTGAGGTTCTGTTCTTCAGTGATCGTGATCACCTGTTTCTCGAGTGTTACGACGAGCCGGACGTCATGAGTCGTTCTCGCACCCGGGTTCACGGTGACTTCCGCATTTTCATACAAGCTGAAACCGGGAGCACTGACCTTGACTGAATACTTTCCGGGCGGCAGACCTGCGAAGCTATAAGTGCCATCCGCAGCGGTAACTGAGCTTTTCTGCGTTCCCTCAGCTGCGGTAATTGTGACAGTGGCGCCGACAACGAGTGCGCCGAGTTCATCGGCAACCTGTCCACGCAGCGAGCCTGCGCGTTGTTGGGCCATTGCCGGGATCACAAAAATGCCTAGCACGGATAAGACAACAATCGCTCTTAGAACTCTTAGAACGGCACGTAACGAGAGAAACATTATGCTCACCTTTTCCTTGGTGTTTTTCTACTGAGATAAATTGTTCGAGGCGGTCGTTTATTGCCTGGAGCGCGCGCTGCGTTATGGCCCACCCAAGCTCATGGCTCCCAACGCGACCGCCTGGCTTCGACCTGACTGAGCTCCTTGCAGCAGCGGACCCACACCGCCGACGACCGCGATAGCCGTCACGCGCGCCGGTTCAGATCCTTTGCTACTCGAAACAAGAATCGAGTCTCCGACTTTTAATTCCGCCAGTGTCAACGCAGGTAGTTGATCGAACATCTCCTGGAGATCTCCGCTGCCCCTGGCAGGAGCCGGTACTGCAGTAGTTCCAGGTTTTGGTGGTGTGAGTGCTGCCAACATTTCAGGTGTTAGCCGTCTCATCGAAGTGTCTTTTCCGACACTGACGGTAACTACCTGTTTACTTTGTACGTCGGTGATCTTTAATTCTTTGGTGTCAACGTTGATTTCAGTGATGGAGCCTCCGACTGTCTGAAAGGCGCCGGAAACGATTTCGTCAGGTGTAAAGCGCGTGCCTTCGGCGTTCCTGGTTCCCAAGCCGCGCAGTTGATCGCCAACCTTCAGGTCTGAGAACGCGCCTGTTGAGGAATCGCTAAAACGGATCGAGTTCGGTGCGTAACGTCGAAACTTTGTATTGGCTGTGGCTGCTATGACCATTGGCTTCGTACCTTCAGCCGTGCGCGCGTCGAGCGTGATTTCTTTTGCTTCGGCATTCAGAGCATTGATGGTTCCCGAGATTCCCCGCGTGCGCCACTCTTCACGTTCGCGATCGCGCTTTTGCGCAATGTCGCCTTTGCTCATGACGTAAAACTCCCGCGCCGGAAGGTTTTTTTGATCTTGCGACATCCGACCGCGAGCAAAGACCATGTCGCCCACGCCGAAGTCTGTGGCGGCGATCTTGATGAACTTGTCCCTGGTTTTTTCGCCGGGCGGAATGCGCATATATTCAGTTTGCGCGTTCAACCGCACGTTGACCTGGTTGCCGGCAGAAGTTGTGACGACTACAAGTTGAGTTTCAGTTGTGAAGGTTGTTACCACTCCCATCACGCTCAAAGGCGTAATGGCTGGGTCAACGACGGTCGTGGCGGGATTGGGCGACTGAGCCTGAGCGGCTCCGATGCCTGCGCACAGAATGACTGCGCACAGCACACCGATGCTGTAAAACTTGTTCATGTTTTCCCTTTTGTATTCGCAACTGATTTGGTTTTGCTTACTCAAAAAGGTAAACACCGCCCGAACTGGTTTTTGTGACAGGAAAATTTTGGAGTGCAGGCTACCGACCTTCAACGCCAATTTCGAGTCGCAGCCATGCTCTTGCCATCCGCATATCGCGTTTGATGGTTGGCTCAGAAACCTTCAACGCAAGAGCAATGTCGGCAAGTTTCATCCCACCAAATACTCGCATCTCCACAACTTTGGATTTACGTTCATCAAACGCTGCAAGTTTAGTGATCGCCGCATCGAGATTCAGAATGCGATCAGATGTCGTACAAAGGGAACCTATCCGGACGTCGTCGATGGAGATAGTTATTTGTTCTCCACCACGTTTCGTCGCTTTGTGAACTCGCGCGTGGTCGACGAGAATTTGCCGCATCAGCTTTGAAGCAACTCCAAAGAAGTGGGCCCGGCTCTGCCACTGCGGCATCTCCTGGTCCACCATGCGCAGGTAACTCTCGTGGATTAACGCAGTGGGCTGTAAGGTGTGATTGGGACGTTCAGACCTGAGGTAACTGGCTGCCACTTTCCGCAGCTCCCGATAGACAAGCGGCATCAGCTGGTCCAACGCCATCTTATCGCCACGTTGCCAATCAACAAGGAGCTGCGTGACATCGGATTGTGGCGGTGACGGCATATTCAACGCTCGTAACGGAACGTTCTGATCCTGCGTCGTCGAATTATAGCAGTCAGGAAATGCCATACCAGTTGCCTCGTAGCACCGCGCTACCTATTTGGAACGTTATGGCCCACCGCAGGAGTTCTCGTCCAAGAACCCCTGCGGCAGGTTCGTTAGCTTAGTCAGGACCAAAGCTTAACGGGTCAGCAGAATGCAATCGAAACTTCCGCGACTCGTTGTTTTGCCTTAGGACTCAGACTTTCCAACGTTTCCAACACTTTCGGGTGGGTCATCCCGCTGCCCAGATACGTCCAGCGGTTTGCCTGCCTTTGTACGTGTCGGAACTCTTCCTTCTGTGCTTCGTCGAAGTAACGTCCGGTCGCATCCATCAGGCTGGCCATGTCAAATTCCACCTGTTGGGTTAGACCACCGTCAATGAAACCACCGATTTCCAGGTACTCTTCGACACCCTTGAGTATTTCCTCCTCGGTCCGATTCGCCGCCATTGATTCAACCATCAACGTGTCGAGTTTTGCGTGTTGCACCTCTTCGATCCAGTGGTGCTTCAGCAGACTCTTGAACTGCGGATCAAGATCCTGATCGTCCTTGATGCTATCGAGATAATGGTTCTGCACCATCCATTCGATATGCAGTGTGGTAATAGCCACACCGAGTGGATCATGAGCGAGGATTGCTTCAGCAATCGCTTCCGGGGGCCCGATGATGGGACACTCTGCGCCAAATCCTTTCGCGAATTCTGCGCGGAACGTCTTCACCCGCTGACTGTGCTTAGCCTCTTCGCTCGCAAACTGCAGCAGAGCACGCACCTGGTAGTCGTCTCCGTGGAGTTGCGGTCGCGTCTGATCGAGGACGAACGGCAAAATGAACTCTTCGACGAGACCAAATATACAGAGGTAAGTATTGCCTCTAATCTGGTTCAGAAGTCTCTTCTCGTCGTCGTCCAGGAACGAAAGTGACTGAACCTGCGCGAGAGCCTCGGGCATAAACGGCTTGGAAAAGTCGAGCCTCTTAGTGCCACCGATGATGTCTTCCACGCGCCAGTGCATAACTTCCGTCTGGGCTAAAGTTGATTGATAGGTATATCCGTGAGCCATCTTGGAACACCTCCTTCGGTTCCAATTCATTGTGTCAGCGGTATTTACCGCCTTGATCAGATATGCGTAAAAAGGAGGCGACGAAAAGGATCAGTCAGGCGGGAAAAATCATTGATCGTTGGTTATTCTCCAATAATCTTCACAAGGACCCTCTTGCGCCGTCCGCCATCAAACTCCCCGTAAAAGATCTGTTCCCATGGTCCAAAGTCGAGTTTGCCTTTGGTTATCGCCACAACAACTTCACGTCCCATTAGCTGACGTTTGATGTGGGCGTCGCCGTTGTCCTCCCCGGTGAGATTGTGCCGGTAGTTGGTTGTCGGTTCGTGGGGCGCCAATCTCTCGAGGAAGACTTCGTAGTCGTGGTGCAATCCGCTTTCGTCGTCGTTGATGAAAACAGAAGCCGTGATGTGCATTGCGTTGACGAGAGCCAGTCCTTCGGTGATACCGCTCTCTCGAAGGCATGTTTGGATTTGTGACGTGATGTTGATAAAAGCGCGCCTCGTGGGTACGTCAAACCAGAGTTCTTTGCGATAGCTTTTCATAGATTGATTTATTCCTCCGATGCAGAACCATACCACCTGGATAAATCCGGTTGTTGTTCAGTTTCGACCTACCCAAGTCCAGAACGCCTTCGACGCGCGGCGAAGCGGAGCGTCATCATGGCTGGAGTCCCGGTAGGAAGTTGAAGCACCACTGACACAAAGCCGTTGGTATCTGCGCCTCAAGCTTCCGCTAAGTTTTGGCAAGCGAATCACCATACAATTACTCGCTCCTACGTAACGAAGTTGCTCGTTTTGGTGTCTATAAAGGTAGAGAACAAGGAGGTTAATTAGAAATGAGTAAGTACTTACGTAGGCTTGGCGGCCTCATTTTCGCCACGCTCATGCTCGCATCAATCGTCTTCGTCTCCCCGAGTTCGGTTGAAGCACAACGACGACGTGTTGTGATCGTCCGTCCATATCGTAATTGGATCTATCGACCGTTTGGTTGGGGTTACGACCCCTGGGGCTACCGTTGGGGTTACGACCCATGGTCGCCTTACGGCAGTATGTATCGTCAGTATGTTTTTGAAAACGGCGACAAGGCTGCCAGCCAGGGTTACAAGGATGGGTTCAAGACTGGTAAGTCGGACGGCAAGAAGGACAAGAGCTACAGTCCGCAACGTTCACACTACTACCACGATTCCGGCTTTGGTAACTTTGCTGAAGTTTACCGTTCAGGATTCTCACGTGGTTATCAGGAAGGTTATCGGGTAGGTAGCAACGAAGCAGGCTAAGGCTCTAGTCAGTAAAGTAAAACGGGCGGCTTTGTGCCGCCCGTTGTTTTTTGGATTAACACTTTTGAAATTCGTTCTCTGACCGAGGTTTAGCTATTCACGCGCCCCTGCAGAGATAAGAAACTCGACCACTGCATTGTGCCCTTCTTTTCGAGCAACACCCAGCGGTGTGCGCCACTCGCGTTGCGGGTCGCCAGTCCAGACGCGAGCATTTACGTTAGCGCCTCGTGAAACCAGTAACCGAACCACTTCCAACTGCCCTGACCCACTTGCCTGGATCAGCGCATTTTCGTCGCCTTCAACTACCAGATCGACACTCGCACTGTGATCAAGCAAAAGTCTGACGATCTCAACATGACCTTCACGGGAGGCCATAATCAGTGGATTGCCATCACCCGACGCACCGAGATTCACATCAGCACCACGCCCGATAAGAAACTCCACTGCGGTCTTATTTCCTTCGCGAGCAGCAACGATGAGGGCGGTCCCATCGCCATCCACGATGCCGTTAATGTTTGCACCTGCACTCAGTAGCTCTTCGAGGTCTTTAATCTCGCCCGACTCGGCTGCTTCCACTAATGCGCGATCCAAAGGTCTCGATTTAGTGTTCGGGGTTCTGGCTCTTACTCTTATCGTTGTGCTCTGCGCGCGACTAACTGCGATGCCGGGCGCTAGACCAACCACCAACAAGGCAGAAAATGCCGCTGCCCACAAAGTCCAACTTGATGCTAAGCGTCCGCGCGCCTGATCATTGTCGAGGATGGAACGCACCCGTCTCGATAGATCACTTCGATTAGCCATCGAGAGAACTGGCGGCGCAAGCGTGGTCGACAGCCGGCGAGCGAGCCCAACTAATTGCTCGGCATAGTCAGTCTTTTCGCTACGAGCAACTACTGCGTCATCAGACGCGCGCTCGGCCTCGAGACAAATTTGCCGCCAGGCAATCCAGGCCAAAGGCTGAAACCAGTAGATAGAACAAACTGCACGCGTAAACACCTGGACCAGCCAATCGCCACGTTTTATGTGTTCCAACTCATGTACAAACACGCGATGCAAATCCAGGTCGTGCCAGGTCCAGGCGTCGGTGGGAAGGAGAATTACTGGACGAAAGAACCCATAGGTAAAAGGGACACTAACGTGGTGGTGAAGCAAGACATCGACGTCTCGAGAGATTCCTGCCTCGGACGCCAGCTGTTTGAGTTGCACGCGAGCATCGAGCGAAGGAATCCCAGATCGACGAATCCGACGCAGCTGGAAAAGCGAAAACGCTAACGACGCCAGGAACGCGAATGCACCTGCGCCCCAGACCGACCAAACCACAATCTGAGTCGACGTCAAGAACGATGATTTAAGGCCGGAGCTCGATGATGCCAGGTTTGCGCTGACGGGCGCGGGTTCGCGCACATGATTTTGTACGGCCATCACTGACTGGTAAACAGGCTCAGGTTCAGGACTGGTAATTTCGAGCTGGTATGACGGCGCAAGAATTGTCGCAAACGGCAAAGCAAACAATCCGACAAACGTGCAGGCCAGGATGAGATGTCGTACTGAGGCACGGGTCGAACGCGCCACACGAACAAGAAACAGACCCAACGCCAGAATGATCGACGTCTTAATGAGCAGCATCAATTCCGGGGTGGCTGTTAGAAATAAAAGAATCTCTGGTAATCGCGTCATGACCTTTTCCTCTCTTTCCTAATCCGTTGAATTTCACTCTGCAGTGCGTCTAGTTCGTCGTCCGTCCACTCTTCCTGTCGCAGAAGCGCAGTCGCCATTTCACCTATCGAGCCGCCAAAGAAGGTACTCAGATGTTGCTTGAGTGCCTTGCGACCGGCTTTTTCAGGTGTGGTGGTGGCGGAGTAGACGTAGCGCAAGCCTTCCTCGCGGTGTCGCAGATGCCCCTTGGCTTCGAGTCGGGTGAGCATTGCGCGGATGGCCGAGGAGCTGGGAGGATCAATCAGACGCGTTCTAATCTCCTCAGCCGACGCTCGATTTCCGAGGGCAAAGAGCACATGCATGATTTCGCGTTCGCGTCGCGTGAGCTTTTCATGTGGTGGATTTGTCATCTGCGCCTTCCCTGCCAAGCTGCTACGCGCGTAACATACTGCTACATTTGTAGCATGTCAAGAAGAAAGATGAGTAGAGAAAATGCCACCAGCGTTACGCTGTGGATGTCTGCCCTCAACTTATCTGGACTCCAAACCTCCGCGCCACCAAAGATTTGCGTTCCCTTTAGTAACTTCTTTTGCAAAACAGTGAATCCTGCTGCTGGGAGCGCACGCGTCCCCGCGTGCCGCGGCTCATCCGAGGACTTGGTGGCCATGACGGGCACGCGGGGACGCGTGCGCTCCCAGCAGGACCAATTCCTTTGGTCCGACGGCGCCACTGAAGGTTTACGTCCGTTGGCGCCGGCAAAGACGCGCGAAGTGATCTGATAGCCGGTTAGGTAGACAAAAAGTGAGTCACCCCAACATAAAACCGGAGGTATTTGGCGCTTGCTGACTCGATCTTTTTAGCTCGAGGGAGGTTTCATTCCCATCATGCGCATGTAGGTGATGATGTTTCCGTAATGCAGGTTTGTGTGCGCGACGTTTTCGAGGAGTGGCGCGACCGGAGAGGCATCCGCGCCATACACGGCGTTACACTTGTCGACAGCTTCTTTCAACTTTGGCAGCAACGTTTCCTTGTCTGTCTTTCCCTTTTCCGCTGGATCTGCCCATTGCACCTTGTTGCCTGCGCCGTGCGCGCAAAAGTAGTTGTACGAGTCAGTAACGTGTCCGATCAACTGTCCAAACGTGCGAACAGTATCCACCGGTTTGTAGTCATATTTATCCGCAGGAACTAACTCGGCTGACTTGCTAACCCATCCGCTGACTTCTCCAAATGTCTTACGCAACATAACACTTGGTTTCGACTTGTCTTGATCCTGTGCTGACACTGTTTGTACGGGGCGGTTTGAAAGAGACGCAGTCAGTACCAAAGCGCAAACTGCAAACAAAAGAATTCGAGTCTTCATAGTTAAACTCCCGGATTTTGAGGCTCTAGAGCGCCCCAGTCTTAATTCGAATTCAGGTTGATTCGCAAGATCCCGTACGCGAACGGGAATAAGCTGAGGATAGATGGCCCCTTCCCTGGGATGAATGGCTACTTCAAATCCCGTGTGGCCGCCAGTATTTCCTCCACCCGCACACGCACCATGTAGTTTTCAGTAAGGTTAACCCAACGAACTACGCCCGTAGAATCGATCAGGAATTCTGCCGGTCGCGCGATGTCTTGACCATTCTCGCCCGCGCCTTTGTGGACTATGTCGAATCGACGTATCGCTTCTCGACTCGAATCGGAGAGAAGCGGAAACGAGTAACCAGCCTGTTGGACCAGCCAACGATTCTCTTCGGGCGAATCGACACTGATTGCGACTGGACGAACCCCTGCTTCGTTAAATGCTGCCAGATTTTTTTCGACGCTCCGCAACTCGGAGTTACAGGACGGTCACCAGTAGCCCCGGTAAAAAATGAGCACCACACCCCTGGGTGGCTTTCCTTCGATTGGTGTCGAGAGTAGTTGGGCCAGCGATATGGGTTTGTTATTCGTGTCTGTGATTGTGACGTCTGGCGCTTTTTGGCCAACGCGAGGTGCACCAGGTGCAGCGGGAATCCATTTGGCTGCGACAAAGAAAATAAAAAGGAAGAGTGCACAGACCAGGACGCCAACAGAGGTGACTATTGAAGCCACAATCTTCGAACGGAGCGGCCTGTCTGTTTTAAACGCGCGTCGGAAGCCAGCAACTAAAAGAGCCACGGCGCCAACAAACAAAAGCAGGTTAGCCCATGGAAAATTGCGTGTCGTTGGATACCAGACGAAGATTAAATAATAACTAAGAAAAGCGAAGAGGCTTAACAACAGTCCCGACCAGAGTGGCCAATTGATCCGCTTCAAAGTCATTTCAATATAGCCTTTCCGTTTTGCAAGAGGCTCTTAGCGCCAATCTCGTCGTCCATATGCTACTGCCGCGCAAAGCACGCCGGCGACCACTGGGACGAACGCCTGAGATACGCCAGGTCCCAAAGTCGTCAACACGCCGGCTCCAATCATAATAATCAACAACCCGGTAGCTGCAAGTGGGGTTAACCACCGACGAATCTTAAAGAGTCCGGGCAGCACCAAACCGAGTGCCCCGAGTACTTCGACGACACCTATGAATCGAACAAAAAGAATTGGAAGCGCGATAGTGTTTGGCGGCGCCATTTTCTGCATAACTTCTGCTGAAACAATTAACTTGCTGCCACCTGCGAATAGAAACAGCAACGCGAGTAGAATTTGAATTATCCAGAGCACGATGTTCATTCGTCAGTCCTTTCGTGAATCGTGAATCGTCAATGGTCAATCGTAAATCGAAGATTTCTCAAGGCGTACTCTGAGGTCGGAAAGCCTTCAATCTGCAATCTAAAATCGGATGTGAGAGTCAGTGGCCCAAAGGTAACAGTTCTCGCAAACGATGATCGCGCAAGTACAGGCCACCCCAAACGAGCGTTCCAAGGATCACTGGAAACACAATCGGAAACGCACCCTCGAAAAATCTCACGTGCGTGGAGACTGCTCCGCCCAGGTATCCCGTCAAGAGAATTGCACCAAGCACCGATGTGCGCGGAATTAGATAAAGGATAGTACACGCAACCAGGACTATCCCCAGCGGTACGATTGTGTTCTCCGAGTAGCCCAGCCTTGTTGTTCCCTCTACC
>QHXL01000657.1:1781-3285 GCA_003222935.1 Acidobacteriota bacterium | reverse complement strand
TGTAGGGGCCGGGTTTGCCCGCACTACCCAAATCCCAGGCTTTCGCGATTGCATGGGCGCGAAGGTTGTGGCGATTGCGAGCCGGCACAAAGAACGCGCCGCTGCTGTTGCTAAGGAGTTTGCAATAGAAACTGTCTGTGACGACTGGCAGGAACTCGTCGCTCATCGCGACGTGGATCTCGTCAGTATTGTCACCCCTCCCGCTACTCACATGGAGATCACTCTCGCAGCCCTGGAACATCGCAAGGCGGTACTCTGCGAAAAGCCGATGGCGATGAATGCAGAACAGTCGGCCGTGATGGTCCAAAAGGCCAACGCTGCTGGCGTACTGGCGCTAATCGATCATGAGTTACGTTTCCTGAACAGCCGCCGAACAATGCGCGCGATGTTACAGAGTGGAGCTATCGGGCAAGTTCGTCATTGCAACTATCTGTTTCGTTCCGACTATCGCGGCGTCCTTGATCGAGCCTGGGATTGGTGGTCGGATGCCTCGATGGGTGGAGGAACTCTCGGTGCAATCGGTTCTCACGTTATCGATTCGTTTCGCTGGATGTTGGGAACAGAGGTCACGAGTGTCCTTGCCATGCTGTCTACTCACATCAAGCAACGTCCTGACAAAAGCAGTGGAACTGCTCGCGACGTCACGACAGATGACGAGGCAAAGTTATTGTTCCGTTTCGCGGGAGGCGGAATGAACGCGGACGCAACTGGCGCTGCGTCGCTATCAGTCGTTGAGTCCGGCAAGTATGAAAACCGGCTTGAGGTTTACGGTACTACCGGCGCGCTGATGGTTGAAGAGAGCGGGCAACTTTGGCATTCACCGGTTGGTTCAGGTGTCTGGCGTCCCTGTCAGCTCGATCAGGATCACATGGCCAAGGGAATGCGCGAGAGTAGTTGGTCGCGTGGCTTCACCGCTCTTTCCGGTGCGATCGTCGAAGCGTTGCATTCGGGTAAGACCTCGGTTCGCGATGCTGCAACTTTTGAAGATGGTCATCGTGTGCAGTTGGCGCTTGATGCCGCACGGGTGTCGAATGAAAAAGGCTGCTGGGTTCCGGTAACTTAGTTGACTACAAAGCACAAAGCGCTAAAGTCAAAGCCCAGAGTTCGAGTCGGCGTCGATACGGGCGGGACCTTCACAGATTTTGTCTTCGAAAAGGACAGCCGGCTTCAAGTCTTCAAACTTCCTTCCACTCCTTCCGATCCTTCACAAGCAATCACCGACGGTCTCGCTCGAATCTGTGAAACTGGTTTGACTCTTGCCGATATTGAAGTTGTTCACGGCACGACTGTAGGCACAAATGCCTTATTGCAACGTCGTGGCGCGCGCACTGCGCTCGTTACCACCAAAGGTTTCGAGGATGTTCTAGTCATTGGTCGTCAGGCCAGGCCCGAACTGTACAACCTCAACGCAATCAAACCTCTGCCGCTTGTCGTTGATGAGTTACGCCTGGGCGTCACAGAACGAGTCGTTGCTTCAGGTGAGGTGATCGACAGCCTCGATGAC
>QHXL01000657.1:0-1689 GCA_003222935.1 Acidobacteriota bacterium | reverse complement strand
GCATCAGCCCTGGAAGAGTTGGGTATACCCTTATCGATATCGAGTCGAATCCTGCCGGAGTATCGTGAGTACGAACGTACATCCACTATCGTAATCAACGCATATTTGCAGCCCTTGATGGGACGTTATCTAAAACGTCTCACAACGTCCCCTGAGAGAGGCACTCGTTTTTCGCTGCGTGTCATGCAATCCTCGGGTGGCAGCATTTCGGCGGATCTCGCCGCCAACGAACCCGTGCGGACAATTCTTTCCGGACCGTCAGGCGGTGTTGTCGGAGCATTGCGGTCAGCACGCGCCGCGGGCTTCGAGAACATCATCACTTTCGACATGGGCGGGACTTCCACTGATGTGGCCCTGTGTGATGGCGGTTCCATACGAACAACAAACGAAGCTGTGGTTGCCGGGTTACCTGTTGCGGTTTCGGTCATGGATATTCACACCGTCGGCGCAGGCGGAGGATCGATAGCACGTGTCGATGAAGGTGGGTCGCTGCGTGTTGGCCCAGAGTCGGCCGGCGCCGATCCCGGACCAGCCTGCTATGGACGGTCAGATTTACCGACCGTTACAGACGCACACGTTGTCCTCGGACACTTCGGTGGCATCGGACTGCTCGGCGGGGATTTTCCACTGGATGAGAAGCGAGCGAAGGACGTGATGTCACGACTTGCGACTGACCTCACAAAGGCTTCCGGTAAAAAATGTAGCGTGGTTGCTGCGGCTGAGGGTGTGGTGTCGGTGGCGAATACAAACATGGAAAGAGCGCTTCGGCACATTTCAGTTGAGCGAGGACACGATCCGCGGCAATTTACTTTGTTGCCGTTTGGCGGCGCAGGCGGTTTGCATGCAGTCGAACTGGCTCGATCGCTTCGAATTCCAGCAATCATCGCACCCACTTCGGGAGGTGCGCTTTCAGCGATCGGAGTCCTGGTTGCTGATGTCATCAAGGATCAAAGTCGGACTGTGATGCTTGCATGCGATGCATCGTCACTAAGAACTCTGCCGCACGTTTTCAAAGATATGGAGCGAGAGGAGCGGGCAGTTTTGCGAGCGGAAGGATTTAGTGACAAGAAACAGCGGCATGAACGTTCACTGGCGATGAGGTACCGGGGACAGTCGTTTGAGTTGGAAGTGAAAGAGACGTCAGGAGCAGTCGCGGCCGCGTTTCATAGCGCACACCGTGAGCGATACGGTTATGCGCAGGAGGGAAGTCAGGTTGAGATTGTTAGTGTTAAGTTGCGATCGCTTGGGTTGGTCGAGCAGATGCGCCAGCAGAAGCTGCCTGCGCAACGTCAACGAAATAAGGCCAAGCCGCATGAACAAGTGATGGCGTATCTGTCTGGACGTCGTGTGAGTGTTGGCGTCTACCGGCGTGATGAACTGAATGCTGGAGCAAGACTCATTACGCCGTGCATTGTGACGGAATACTCCGCGACTACTCTGCTGCCGGATGATGTTGAGGCGAGATTGGATGCGTTTGGAAACTTGATTATTAATGTCTAAGGAAGCGAGTAGCACAGACTTCAGTCTGTGTTCGATGTATTTAATAAGTCACGCGGCACAGACTGAAGTCTATGCTATTCACAATGAAAAAATTTGACCCGACAACTTTAGAGATCTACAGAGCGCTTTTCACTTCGGTTGCTGAAGAGATGGGTATCGCTCTGCGCCGCACTGCCTTCTCTCCAAATA
>QHXL01000242.1 GCA_003222935.1 Acidobacteriota bacterium | reverse complement strand
CAACTTTAGTAACGGCGGGTGGTGCAGGTGTGGCCGGCGGAGCGGCAAGCTTTTCAAAACCAACTGGACCAGCAAACACACTCTCAGCCGGGCGTGTGTTGATTTGCACATCCGTGTACTCGATTTCCTGGATGGCTCCGCCCGAGTTGTACAAGACGCGCCCAGTCGGAACCTTAATCTTGCCAAGAGTGCGATAGACCGGGTAGCTCTGCGCAATCACCGAATCGCCGACTATTGGATCGGCGTAGAGATATTCGTATCGATTTAACAGATTTGTCTGAGCATCCAGGTAAAGGGTTAGCTGTTGGTTGTCCGGTCGCAGTACGCTGATCACTTTCACTTTCTTCCCTCCTAATTCGGACTCGCCGAGCCAGCGTAGTGTCGATGCGCGGTCTAGTGCTTCGAGCAACACGACATGCGGCATGCGTCGCATCTGTCTACGGAAGTTATTAATTGACGGATTTACTACTGGCGTTGTGGTTTTTGACCACATGTCAAAGACCTGGCTCTCAGCGCCTTTGATTACTGTAATGTTCCAGTTGTTGAACCCACCACCGACAGCCTTCAGTTCATCAAAGACCAGGCCTCGATCTATATCGACAATGAGTGTTTCCTCCGACGGATTAGTTGCAAATGGAAGATCAGGTGTTGGGCTTTGAAAGCGCGCGTAGTTCGTGCCTTTCTCCTTCAACGTAAAGTCTTTGATTCCACGTAATGCTTCGACTCCGCCGTGCGCCTCCAGGGCGTCATCTAATACTTTGCGCGCTTGCAGGTAGGAGTGTTGGGATGGAGTTACTTGTTGAGCGAGCATCGTTGTTGATAGCAAACCGAGAACTAGCGCGGCGACGATGGATAGTTTGTGTAACATGGTGGGTACTCCTCATGGTCCAAAATCCGGTAGGCAATCCATTTTGTTGGGGAGACAGGCGTGCGCAAACTTCGGTGCGTTTGCTGTTGGTCTAATACTCACAATCGCGCAGAAAAGTTCTGTTGAGTTCGTAAAATTTTATTTTGGATTTAGAACCAAAGTTTTGGTGTCGTTCTAACGGAGAGAAGCGCTCGAGAGGCCACGCAGACAAACTAAGGAGGATCTTTTAAGAAAGGATTTGGTTCGTGTTTATTCGTGTAAGTTCGTGGATCTTTTCCCTCGCCGCGAAAAGAACGATCCACGAAGTCACACGAACAAGAGGTTCCTTGTCTTCTTAAAGATTAGCTAACGAGCCCTGCCAAAATAGAGGAAGTTGAGAAGGGCGGTTTACTGCTTAGCAGAACCCCGATGTAATAAACCGCCCTTCCAACTCAGACTGATGGTGGTCCCGACTTTCAAGAGGCTCTAAATCGTTTCCTACATTCTTCTCACTCTGGCCGCGAGGCTATCAACGAAAATCGGAAGTTGTAATCATTCCGTCGACTGAACGTAAGCCCGCCGTCCAAGGAAAGATATGAGCGTCCGAGGATTGGCGCCTGCTTGCTCAATCCAATCAACGGCGGATGGTGGCTGACACCTGGGAACGGTGGCGGTGGTATCTGGAGGACCAGAAATAAATTCTTAATCGTTCCGTTCGCGATACCAGCTCTAATAGTTTCACTAAGCTCCTTTGGCTCAGAAAAGTAGAACGGTGCTAAGTCAAGATCCTGTCCGAGGAATGGCGTTGATGTTCTTAGCGGATGGACGAGATCGATAGTCGCCGTATTGTCAGGATTGATCACTCCAGTTGCCAGCCATGCATTTCCGAATACCACTGGAACAGAGTTGTCTGCCACAGTCGTGTCGAACAATCCTGCCTGAATAATAGTTGGGGTGCCGCCGTTCAGAGCGCGTATCTCTGCGGCCGGAAAAGCGACGGCGTAGACATAACCCGCAGTCGGCGGATTTATAAACCCGACGCTGGTGCGCGCACCGTATGGATTTATATTGAAAACGCGATTCGTAACAATGTTCACCCCGGAACTTACCTGGCCGTTGTTAACGTGAGTGTTCTTTGCTTCGCCAGGCTCTCGCTCGACCGCGCTCTCCTTGGTGTTATTCCAAAATTCTTCGAGGAAGTTTTGTTGGCCCAGGAACCGTCCTGCCTGCACTGTTGGGTTGACCTGCGCCGCAAGGATAGGAGAGCCGTCGATTGCTTCGGCGCGAACATTGTAGTTGCCGCGAGGTACGGGTATTACATAGTTCCCGTTAACAATCGCCTTCGACGCATCCGACAGCAAGAACAAATCTCCAGTTGCAGGATCCAACGACAAATTGGCCGCACCGCTATACGCACCTACCGTTTCCTCACCGGTATCTCGATCAATAGCTTGAACGTAACCACCGGCTATTGGTTGATTAAGAATTCCATGTCGCAATTCGCCGGTGATAAAACCGAAAGCACTACTGAACGGCACGTCTCCTGGTTGCAACGCTGCCGGACCTGATGCTGCAGTGCCTTCCGGATAGAAGTATGAGGCGTAGGCAATGTCATCGATGTCGAGTGATCGCAGCGACAGTTCCTCCGGCGGATCGCCTGTATCAACTAGTGGGAACATCGTTGCGCCAGTTCCGTCGGTTGCGCTTGTTTGATTATTTGGCACGTGCGACAAACCCAGTGCGTGGCCAAATTCGTGGGTCGCAATAGCCTCAAGATCTATTGAACTCTCATTTGTATCTACCTGCGCGGGATCCACTGTGAAACGATAGCCGTTCGAGTTTTTAGTGTTGAACTGAATGTCATTGTCGAGAATGGTGCCGGCTTTATAGAAACCGGCAGGGAATTCAATGTCTCCGTCGTTGTCAACATCCTGAGCGATAGTAATTCCGGTTGATACGTCAGAATCGCCATCGCCGTCTATATCTTCTCCCGCGGCGAGTGTGGAATCTGCAATCAATGTCACCGGAACCGACTCGGCGATAATGTCGAACCATGCAGGCGTACGAAAATTAACTTCATTAACCATATCGAAACCGATCGATCCTTCGTTTGCTGTCGTCCCAACAATTTGCATGTTGATGAAAGAAGTCGGCACTGAGTTCCAATGGTCAAGGGCGGCCTGAAGAGCTGTAGTCGCATTAGCGATTGATAGAAACGACGCGCCTAACGGGTTAGGTATCGGATCCATTGTGTTGTTAACTCGAAATTGGACGGGGATAGAGCGAGTATCCCACCGCACCGGTATCGCGCGCACGAGCAATTGTCCGGCGATCGGCGACGGTGTCGCATTCGTGATGTCGTAGGTTTGAAAAGCGCCACCTGCACGAATGTTTGCGACGCTCATTAAAATCATGCACGTGGTTATCAAGATAGATGTGAGCTTTCTTTTCATGAGTTCTCCTCGAGGTACTTTCCGGTTACTTAAACCAGAGCGTTATGAATGAGTCAGAAGTTTTTGCGAACGCATCATTGCTGTTTCAATCGTGCTTTAACCTCACTCTTAAAACTCTTGAGTGGGGTTTCGTTCGCTGAGCCTCGATGAATGCCGTTGTTATCCTTAAGCATTGTCCTGGTCAGATCTCGGGTGACCATCGGCTCACCATCCTCGTCTTTCACGATGGAGAATTTTCCTTGAGAAAAGCCGGTTACCGTGTAACTACCAGCGGCTTCACCAGTAGCCGTGAGGAATAAAAACACGTCCTCGCCGGGTGTAATTTGAGGCGCACCCGGATACATCATCGCAACCGGAACCTTGCGGTTCGCATCGACGCCACCCGGTAAAGCAACGGTGATGGTTCCCAGGTCCGCTCCTTTGAGGGTTTCGTTAACTGATATTGTGGCCAGCGTAACGAGCGTACGATTGAGCCAAACAGACTTGCTGTTTATGCAACTTCCGATGGCGATCAAATCTGATCGGTTGACCATGTTCTGTACTGAGAGGCCATTCGTCAGAGTTGAGTCAACCGGAGTTTGGAGAACGTCGTCCGCTGGAGGATTTACCGCCTTCGTTGTCCAGCGGGAAGAAACCATCAGGGCAACGGCGATTAGAGAGATTGCCAGTGCGGCAGCTTTCATGTGAGTGTTCCTTTCTAATTATTAGCTTGTTTGAATGCAGACAATTTCAGATGTAAGTCGCTAACCGAGGTTTGAGGTATGACGGATCCAACACAGAGTTGGCCGCCGAAAACTTAATGACTCCATGAGATCGTTTGTGGAGAGAGACGACTCGTGAAGTCTGGGGGAGCGAATGAAATTGAGAAAAACCCGAAGTTGTAGTGGCGTGGAAATTATTTGCAGTCGGTCGAAAAAAAGTCAAGTGGACTTGCAGGAAAATTTCTACTCACCTGCATGGGATCGTCGCGTCTTTATAAGATCAATCTCACGTCATTCTAATATTGCTGATCGTGATCATTACTTGAATCTGACAGCGTTGATGTATCCACCCTGGCTTAGTATCATCCCCACATGAGTAAGGCGGAGATTCTAGAAGAACTTCCAAAACTAACGCCGCAAGATCGTGACGAGATTCGACTCAAGTTGGCCGAGATCGACGGCGATCACTGGCTCGATGATGACGATCCGCTCACTGACGATCAGAAAGCTCTGATCGAGGCTCGCATCGAAGAACACGAAAGAAACCCGGAGACCGCAATTCCCTGGGAAGAGTTCAAAGCGCGCTTGAATCGGAGACTTGGTGAGTGAGTTTCAGACTAGTTGTTCGACCTCAGGTAGATGATGATCTCCAGATTATTGAGGAATGGTACGAGGAACAGCGACCTGGACTTGGCCACGAGTTTTTAAGGGAAGTTCGCGAAACGATCGATCGGCTACTAGCCAATCCCCTCATTTACCGCAGTCGCTACCGTCGAAGGCAGGTGCGTTGGGCCTACACTCGGCGATTTCCCTATCGTGTTATTTTCCGAGTTACTGACGATACGGTCATCGTCTATACGATTATTCACGAAGCCAGGCGCGATCGTCTGTGGAAGCAGAGGTTGGAGTAATACCAATTCTTACAGCCTCCCCTCACATTCATGGGCCAAGGCGTAGCAGGGAGACTCAAATCAGATGGCGAAAATGATGCTTTTATGCCTGGCTATTATCTCCGCTGGGCTGCTAAATCCAAGGGCGGGGATTCGGTCACAAAGCCCTCCCGATCCTCTCGAACAAGGGTTCAAGAATCCGGTCGATTCAGCACAGCCACGAACCTGGTGGCACTGGACCAGAAGCAACGTTTCAAAAGAAGGCATAACGAAGGACCTGGAATGGATGAAGAGAGTAGGTCTCGCAGGGTTTCAATTAGCGGACGTCAATGCTGGTGGTGGTCAGAACGTCGACCCGAAGGTTGTCTTCGGCACACCCGAATGGTTTGACGCCGTCCGTCACGCTGCTTCCGAAGCCGATCGGCTCGGACTGGAAATGACTATCTTCAGTTCGGCAGGCTGGAGTGAAACTGGTGGGACCTGGGTGAAGCCCGAACAGGCAATGAAGAAGCTTGTTTGGAGCGAGATGAGTGTGGAAGGACCACGATCGTTCGCCGGTAAACTTCCGCAGCCCCCTTCGAACAATGGACCAATCCGTAATCTGATCACCGGCGCGCCGCGTCCGGGAAGTACAACTCCGCCCGATCCAACTTACTATGGCGACAGTGCTGTCGTCGCCTTTCGCACGCCTGCCGACGAAAGCGATATGGCCCAGTCTCACCCGCAAGCGACAACAAATGCCGGCGGAATTGATGCGACTCCGCTCTGGGATGACGATCTAAACAGCGTTCTCGTGATCGCCGCACCGACGGACGGTAAACCAGCATGGCTGCAGTACGAATATGCTCAGCCATTCACGGCGCGCGCGATTTCGATTGCCGGTCGAGGTGGGATTCCCGTTGGACGCATCCTGGCGAGTGATAATGGTGTCGACTTTCGAACTTTAGTAACTCTGCCCGGCCCACAACTCTATCGTGGCGGGATGGCGCGCACATTTGCATTCCCAGAGACTACCGCAAAGTTTTATCGCATCGAGTTGACCGGAGCGCCGCTCAGCCCGGCGGCGGTAATGAATCAGTCACCCTCTGCGCCGGCGAAAGAATACACCCTGCTGGAGGCAGTTCTTCACTCCAGTGCGCGCGTCCACCGTTGGCAAGAGAAAGCTGGCTTCAGTTTTCTTTTCGAATACGAGTCAGTGCCAACGCCGCCGGCTCCTACAAGCTCAATCATTCGCAACTCAGACATCGTTGACTTGACCGCAAAGATGAATAAAGACGGAACGCTAAACTGGGACGTCCCCGAAGGACGTTGGACCATCATGCGATTCGGCTATTCACTTACGGGCGCGAAGAATCGTCCCGCAGTACCTGCTGCTCTGGGTTACGAAGTCGATAAACTGAGTGCCAAACACACAGAAAGTTATTTGCGCGGGTATGTCGACCCGATCTCCCGGGCCCTTGGACCACTGTACGGGAAGAGTCTTCGGTACGTGCTCCTGGATAGTTGGGAAGCGGGTATGCAGAACTGGACCGAGGAGATGATCGGCGAGTTTCGGCTTCGGCGTCATTACGACCCGACACCTTATCTGCCAATACTCACGGGTCGCGTCGTTCGAGACGCGGAAGTGAGCGATCGTTTCCTGTGGGACTTTCGTCGCACATTGGCCGACATGTTTGCCGAAAACCATTACAAAGTCGCGACGGATTTTCTGCGCAAACAGGGAATCCGAACCTACGGGGAAGCAGCAGGCGTATCGCTTGAGATTCCCGAAGACACCTTGCTGAACAAGAAAGAGCTGGACATACCGATGGGCGAATTCTGGGCCCGCGACCTGCACCCTTCAAAAATGTACTACGAAGACGTGCGCGGTGCTGCTTCTGCTTCGCACGTTTACGGAAAAACCCTTGTGGCTACGGAGTCATTCACCGGCGGCGGTTACGAGTCGCCTTATTCCTTGAAAAAGATCGTCGACTAATCGTCGACTACTGGTTCGCACAAGGTGTCAATCGAATCATTTTTCATACGTCAGCTCATCAGCCGCTCGACACCAAGCCCGGCAACACGATGGTAGGAACACACATCAACCGCAACATCACCTGGGCGGAACAGGGCCAACCATTTATGACTTACCTGGCGCGCAACTCTTTCATGTTACAGCAGGGGTTGTTTGTCGCAGACTTTGCATACCTGCTGAACGAAGGCGCGCCTTCGACGATGCCTTTCTGGGGTGAAGGATTGAAACCAGCGCCGCCTGAAGGCTACGACTTCGATTACGTAAACAGTGACGTGGTCCTTAATCGAACGTCAGTCAATGCGGAAGGCAGAATCGTTTTACCCGGCGGCATGAGTTATAGCGTGCTCGTTTTGCCTGAGGTAAATCGAATGACACTACCTGTTATCACAAAGATCCGGCGGCTAGTTCTGGACGGAGCAACGGTTTTGGGTCCAAAACCTTTGCAATCTCCGAGTCTCACCGGCTACCCGAACGCTGATAGCGATGTCCGATCGATTGCAAACGAAGTATGGGGCGATCTTGATGGGATCAGTCGAACGAAACGAAAGGTCGGGAAGGGAACTGTGGTGTGGGGTCTTTCGCCGACGGATGTAATCGCGTCAATGAACATTCCGAAAGATGTCGAGTACACGCGTTCTCTGGATTCGCACGTCTCATGGATCCACCGGCGGGCTGGTGATGCGGACATCTACTTCTTTGCCAACAACACGGATCGCAAGCAGGACATCAACGTTCGATTTCGTGTGACCGGAAAAGAGGCCGAACTCTGGCACGCAGATACTGGAGAGATCGAACCAGGAGAGTTCAGCATCGTGGATGGTCGCACGACCGTTCCGTTGCACCTGGCGGAACGCGAGTCAGTGTTCGTAGTCTTTCGCCGTCCGACAACTTCTCCTACTCGCACTCTGGCGCGGTCGACAGAGACGACTCTGGCGACGGTTGACGGACCATGGATTGTAGACTTCCCGCCGAACTTCGGTGCACCTCCAAACATCACATTGCCTAAACTTGAATCATGGACCGTAAACGCAGATGAAGGCGTGAAGTATTTCTCCGGTACGGCGATTTACACTAAGTCCGTAAACGTAGATCGTCGTTGGCTTCGTGCCGGTCATAAAGTCTTGCTTAATTTAGGGACAGTAAATGATCTGGTCGAGGTTTCAGTGAATGGGAAGCCGTTAGGCCTGTTGTGGAAGGCACCCTACGAGGTTGATGTTACGAGCGCGTTGAAGTCTGGAGCGAATCACCTCGAGATTAAAGTTACTAACGAGTGGACCAACCGGCTGATCGGGGATCGGTTGACTCCTGGCAAGAGAGTGCTGCCGGAGGGACCTCCACCTTTCGGACCGCCGCCGGCTTTGAACATCTCGGGCTTGCTTGGTCCAGTGACGTTTGTGTCGTTTTCACTCCGGTAGGAGTGCAATGTTTATAGTTAGGTCATTGATGTCCCGAGGCGCGGTTCGGCGGGCCGGAGCGCAACTGGACCTTAACCACAAAAACTTTGTTCCGGCCCGCCGAACCGCGCTGGAGGCTTATGCTCGTCAATTCTATAAGATGGCACTCCTACGCGGAGTGAAGACCTGCTTCGAACGTTTCATCTTGTTATCTGCTTGTCGAAGATGAGCAAGCATCTATGTGGTAAATCGCTTAGTCTATTTTAAGGAGGCCTAGCATCCTGGTCGCACCAGCCATGATTTCCGCGCCGTTTGGCCTGTCGTCGATCGTCCTGTGGATCTATGTTTGTGCTGCGCTGGTATTCGTCATCGGCCTAATCAAAATCTTCGGTGAACTGTCGAAGGAAAAAGGCATGGACAAGATCATGCCGTTTGGTCGACTGTTTTTTGCAATTCCGCTAGCGGTTTTTGGTTCCGAGCACTTCACCGTCGCAGCGAGTGTGGCGTCCCTGGTTCCGAGCTGGATTCCCTGGCATACGTTTTGGGTTTACCTCGTAGGCGTCGGCTTTATCTGCGCGGCGCTCAGTATTGCCGTCAACGTCAAGGCCCGGTTGGCAGCGGCCCTGGTCGGAATGACGATGCTGGTTTTTGTGTTCGCAATGGACCTCCCGGCTGCCGTTGCGAGCCCAGGCAATAGATTTTTTTGGGCTCTGGCCTTGAGAGAACTTGCCTTCAGCGGCGGCGCATTCGCTTTCGCGCTGCGACCGTTGAGCACTCGACCGAAATCTACGGCTGCGCTACCGACTGCAGCACTAAAGGCGATTCCACGATTGTTCATTGGCATTCCTTCGGTCGTTTATGGAGTGTTGCATCTCTTGCACCGACACACGTGCCGGGAGTTCCGTTGCAACTACTCACTCCCGAGTGGATTCCCGGGCGAATGTTCTTGATCTATTTTGTTGGCGTGATTTTGATTCTCGCAGGCGTGTGCTTACTCGTGAACAAGAAAGGGCGCATGGCAACTACGATTTTAGGGCTTACGATTCTGTTGACCGTGTTGTGGATTTATCTGCCTATGCTCCTCGCAGCGCCGAAAGATGTGGTTGCGCTGAACTATTTCTTCGATACGATGCTTTTCTGTGGAGCCATTTTGTTGTTGGCGAACGCGCTCGAGAAGGAAACATCTGTGGCGCAGATTTAATGCAATCGATCACCATCAATCCACAGATTTCACAGATTACGCAGATTCAAAACCATTGAAGGCCATTTTGATGCGGCGTTGGTTTGGACCAGCGATCTTCTGGAATCGGCGCAATCTCTGAATCTGCGGATTCTCTCTAGATTAGAATTAGCGAACGCTTTCGGCGTTAATAGGAAACGGAGGATTCATGTCATTTAAATACTGTTGTCTGTGCGCATCGCTTGCCACTGCTCTCGTTTTATCCATCTGTGTTGCCAGTCAGCAGACTCAGAACGCGCCGCCGAAAGAAGTCGCTGGAATTCCAGTCAACTACGACGAAACCAAAGTCGGTACTTACACACTTCCTGATCCGCTACTACTCGCAAACGGAAAACCTGTACGCGACGCAAAGACCTGGTCCCAGAAACGACGACCGGAACTCGTTCGCCTATTCGAAGAGAACCAGTTCGGCCGCAGTCCCGGGCGTCCAGCAGACATGAGCTTCGACGTTTTTGATAAAGGCACACCCGCACTTGATGGCAAGGCGTTGCGCAGGCAAGTGACCGCTTACTTCTCGAAAGATAAGTCGGGCCCAAAGATGGACCTGTTGGTCTATCTACCTGCTGCTGCTCGCAAGCCGGTGCCGGTGTTGTTGAATTTGGGTTTTGGCGCAAACTCCAGCACGATTGATGATCCCGGAATTAAAGCGGGCGAAGTTTGGGGACGTGACAAGAAGAAAGTACCGGCGTCTCAAGGAAGATCTTTCGGTCGTATAAACATCGCCCCGTTATTGGAGGCCGGGATCGGCTTCGCGACAGTCTATTACGGCGATATTGATCCTGATTTTGAAGGTGGTATTCCAAACGGTGTCAGGGCGTTGTATCTCAAGCCGGGGCAGACGCAGCCGGCGGCGGACGAATGGGGTGCGATTGGCGCCTGGGCCTGGGGATTAAGTCGAGCGGTCGATTACCTGGAAACGGATAAGGGTGTCGATGCAAAGCGGGTTGCGATCTTCGGTATTTCACGACTCGGCAAGACGGTGCTCTGGGCAGGTGCGCATGATCCGCGGATTGCTCTAGTGATTGCCAGTTGCTCGGGTGAAGGTGGCGCGGCTTTGAGCAGACGAAACTACGGGGAGACTGTGAAACATCTCGTCGCTCCAACTCGCTACCCTTACCAGTTCGCTGGAAACTATCAAAAATACGCCGACGACTTAAGTAAGCAACCAGAGGAAGCGCACCTTTTGATTTCCCTGATCGCTCCTCGTCCCTTGCTATTGCAAACTGGCGACACTGATTTCTGGTCTGATCCGAAAGGGGAGTTCCTTGCGGCGGTTGCAGCTGAACCGGTGTATCGGTTGTTGGGCCAGAAGGGTCTCGGCACAGATCAAATGCCCGCAGCCGGACAGCCAATCATGAATACACTTGGCTACTACATGCACGCCGGCGGTCATGGAACTATCCCGTCCGACTGGGAGCAGTTCATAAAGTTCCTTCAGATGCACCTACGCTCGACAACTTAGTGAAGGAGAGTCTCTTTTAAGGCTCTTTACCGCAAAGCGGTTGCGACCCAGAGCCCAGGGTTGCCGGGCTTTGACGGCAACCCTCGCAACCGCTTCGCGGTAAAGAGGTTTTGATCGGAGCTTCCTCACGCAAATAAGCCACGAATTGCTGGAATAAGACCCGACCGGGTGTTAGGCTTCGACCGGTCATATCTCACCAAAAAACTTGGGCAACTCCGGGAAAGGTGGTTGCTATGCGCAATCGGTTGCAAGTCAGATTTATCATTGCCTGCGTAACTCTTGCCTGCGTCGTTGGTACATCGACGATAACCCGCGCTCAACTCCAGCGCCCAGTTGAACAACAAAATTCAGACAGGATCGTCATCAGCAAAGGTGAGGTTCCGTTTGACGTTGTCGTCAGGGACAAGAACGGGCGCCCAGTTAAAGATCTCGCTGCTTCAGATTTTGAAGTGTACGAAGACGGCGTCCGACAGGAGATCAATTCTTTCCGGTTCGTGTCATCAGCAGCAAGAGACGACCAAACCAACTTAATCAACAAGAAGGACAATCCGGTAAGCGCCAATGACTCGAGGGTGTCAAAGAAAGAAGACTCTGATTCTTCCGAACGATCTGTTAGTGCTGTAGCACTGGTCTTTGATCGACTTTCTCCTGCGTCGCGCGTACGAGCACAAGAAGCCGCTCTCAGCTATTTGGGTGAAAACGCTAAGAAGAGCGAGATGGTCGGAGTCTTTCTCGCGGATCTTTCGGTGGTGGTTCTACAGCAATTCACGAGTGACACGCAGCTGGTAAGGTCAGGCATCGAGAAGGCAGGTGTAACCGCTTCATCGGTCTTTTACACAGGCAACGAGGGTGCGCGTCTTAAACGATCAGTGGAAGCAAATAAACTCAATTCACAGGGTGGTGCGTCAGCTCCGCCTGAACCAGGCACCGAATTATTTTCAGCCAACGCAGCCGCGGCGTTGCGCAACCCGGAATGGGTGGAAGTGATGCAACGAGATCAGCAAGGTAATTCCACCGCCTACGGATTGCTTCATATCGCCTCTGCACTTCGTGCGGCACCCGGACGCAAGGCAGTCATCTTTTTCTCAGAAGGATTAGTTCTTCCCGCTAATGTATATGAGGCTTTCCAGGCTGTGATCAATGAGGCGAATCGCAACTCGGTCAGTTTCTATGCAATCGATGTCGCCGGCTTAAGAACCGACAGCAAAACGGGCGAGACCAAGCGTGAGATCATTTCGCGTAGCGACATGCGAATGGCCCGATTAGGCGGCACCGTGGATGAGGGTGGACCGATGACAAAGGGGTTGGAGCGCAACGAAGATTTGCTTCGTCTCAATCCAGACAGCGGCTTAGGACAACTTGCTAATGAAACAGGTGGATTCCTGATTACAGATTCCAACGACCTGAAGAATCGCATCCAACAAGTCGATGAGGATCTGCATTCTTATTATCTGTTGAGCTATAGCTCTAACAATCAAAAGTACGACGGACACTTTCGAAGAATTCAGGTCAAACTAAAACGCTCAGGAGTCTCGGTACAGAGTCGCAAAGGTTACTACGCGATTAAAAGCAACTTTGCCTCGCCTGTGCTTTCTTACGAAGCTCCTGCGCTCGCTGCGTTTGAGAACGCTCCAAAGGCCGACTCGTTTCCGTTTTATGTCGGAGGCTTTAGCTTCCCGGAACGCGAGCGGTTAGGACTCGCTGCGGTTATTGCTGATGTACCAATGTCGGCGTTCACTATGAAGCTGGACCAGGAAAGGAAGTCATATGACACTGATTTTTCAATCCTCGCTTTGGTTAAGAATGGGACCGG